>DATBXI010000404.1:0-2678 GCA_036514355.1 Desulfuromonadaceae bacterium | reverse complement strand
CGCCACATCATCGACACCTTTGCGTGCTAATTGCTGAACGAAAAAAGGGCACCCGATAACCGGATGCCCTTTCCCCTTTGTGTGCCGCATCTGAACTACTTCAACAGCATCCCCATCAACCCGTGCCCCTCCACCACCAGGCCGGTCGCAGCGGCCTGCTGCTCGTCGTACGAGGCTGCGCCGTTGCCCGCCCCCTCTCCGCCGCGATAGATGACGAACGGCACCGGTTCCGCGGTGTGGGTCATCAGGTTGACCGGCGTGGGGTGGTCGGGGCAGCAGAGGATGGCGTAGTCGCTGAATTTCCCCATGCCCGCCAGTACCGTACCCACCACCTGGCGGTCAAATGCCTCGATGGCCTGGATCTTGTGCTGCATGTTGCCGGCATGGGATGCCTCGTCCGGCGCCTCCACATGGACATAGACAAAGTCGTGATCCTCCAGCGCGGCCAGGGCCGCCTGGGCCTTGCCCAGGTAATTGGTGTCGATGTAGCCGGTGGCCCCCTCCACGTTGATCACGTCCAGCCCCGCACAGATGCCGATCCCCTTGATCAGGTCCACGGCCGAGATGACGGCGCCGGAGAGGCCGAATGTATCGCGGTAGCTGGCTATCCTGGGGGTCTTGCCGTGCCCCCACAGCCAGACCGAATTGGCCGCATGCTTGTGCTGCTCCTTGCGCTGCCTGTTGAGCGGATGGTCGTGCAGCACCATCTGGGAGTGGTTCATGATGTTGATGATCTCCGCAGCGCCATCCCCGCTGGGCAGGTGCTCCAGGATTGGCTTGCCGGTGATGTCGTGGGGCGGGGTGGAGCGCATGCCGTCCTTGCCGTTGCGCCAGACCATCAGGTGACGGTACCCCACGCCGGGATGGAACTCGAACTCAGCGCTCCCCAGTTCCTGCTGCAACGTCTGCACCAGCGCCCGTCCCTCGGCGGTGGAGATGTGGCCGGCCGAGAAATCCTCCATGTAGAGCCTGCTGCCGTGGGGCCGCAGCGTGACCAGGTTCATGCGGAAGGCCACGTCGTCCGGCCCAAGCGCTACTCCCATGCTGACCGCCTCCAGGGGGGAGCGGCCGGTGTAGCAACTGCGCGGGTCGTAACCGAACACCGACAGGTTGGCCACGTCGCTGCCCGGCGGCAGGCCGTCGGGCACGGTCCTGGCCAAGCCCGCCTGGCCGTGCTGTGCCATGAAATCCATGTTCGGCGTCGCTGCCGCCTGAAGGGGCGACTTGCCGCCCAGTTCGCTGTATGTCACGTCCGACATGCCGTCGCCGAGGAGGATGATGACCTTCATATGAGCCTTTCGAGGGGTGAATTGATGGATTTGTCATAATAGATGCCCCAATGGGCCGATGTCAACCTTCCCGCGCCCCCTACTCCACATAGATCATCTTTCGCGTCATCCCCCCATCCACCACGAAGTTCTGTCCGGTGACGAAACCGGATTGGAGAGAGTTCAGCGGCAAACCGGATGGCCGCCGGACGCAGGGCTTTCACCCCTGCCCGGCCAGTTCCCGGAAGCGGAGCGCCAGTTTGGGTCCCATGGCCTCCTCCTCGTGCTTGAAGAAGACGAACGCCCGCTCCCACTGCTGGCCCTGGATCCGCTCTACCCACTGCGCCAGGTCGGCATCAGCGTAGCCGGCACGGCGCAGCCGCAGGTACCCCCACGGTGCCGCGCCCGCGATCCCGCTGGCCGGGCTCTCGTCCATGTCCGCGGTGCAGAGGCAGTGCCCCCGGTCACGCAGGATATCCGCGACGCCGGCCTCTGCCCAGGTGGGGCTGCGAAACTCGAAGGCGCAGCGGACATCGCCGGGGATGAGATCGAGGAACGCCTCCAGACGGGGGAGGTTCACGCGGAAAAAAGCGGGGAACTGCAGCAGGACCGCCCCCAGCCTGCCCCCCAGCAGCGCGACGGTCCGGAAGAAGTAGTCCGCCTCCTCGTTCACCTCCTTCAGCCGTTTCACATGGGTAATGACCTGGGGCGCCTTGAACACGAAGGTGAACGTCTCCGGGACCTGCTCCGCCCATGGGGCAAGGAGACGCTCGGTCGGCATGTGGTGGTAGGTGTAATTGATCTCAACGCTGTTGAAGCGCTCGCCGTAGAAATGGAGCATCTCCTTGGGGGAGATCCGTTCGGGATAGAAGATCCCCTTCCATTCCTTGTACCCATACCCGCTCGTTCCGACATGGAGTTTCATGGCTGTGCCTCTCTCTGGCGACTTCAACTGCAATAGAACGCGGATTTGCACGGATGCGGCGGATTTTCGCGGATAGTATTCAGGATCATTAGTTGTCTAATCCGTGCAAATCCGTCCGAATCCGGCCTTTTCCGCGTCCAATTGCTTTTGTTGTTTTTGTTTGATCACCCTCTTCAACCGGTCTCTTTTTCAACGTCGTGTGGAGCCTTGTCCTCGCGCATCCGCAGGAAGACCGGGTGCCGCATGACCCCCTCTTCGGTCCAGCCGCTGAACGCCACCTCGCAGACCAGCTCCGGCCGCACCCAGGTGGCAGGGGCGTTCACCTCCGGCTCCGCATTGAAGGGGCATTCCCGCTGGACCAGGGGGCGCAGTCGCTCATGGATGCTCTTCAGCTCTTCCGCGCTGAAACCGCCCCCCGCATGGCCGATGCAGACCAGTTCGCCCCCCTCGTACACCCCCAGGACCAGGGTGCCGAAGTGCCCTCT
>DATBXI010000403.1:0-5495 GCA_036514355.1 Desulfuromonadaceae bacterium | reverse complement strand
CAGAACACCGGCATCGGCATGGCCAAGGCCATCGACCACTAATGCCTTTTAAAATCCATTCATTATGATATAGTGGGGAGGCTTCGGCCTCCCCTTTTTTTTCACATGACCCAATACTTCCCTCCCGTATGCAGCACATATATGGAGGGGCATGCAGCACATCTTCTTTCTGAACGGGCTTTTGTCGATGGATATCGTGCCACACCACGACATATTTGCCGGCCTCCCTGACCTGAAGCGGATTACCCGCTACTGTGAGCCGGAGGAGATCAGCCGGTTTCTGCGGAATGTCTCTGCCGTCCTGGACGAGGACTGCCGGCGCATGGCCGCCTGGAACCGGGAGCACGGCCAGCTTCTCGGGCAGGTGAACGGCGCCGACTGCAGCGAGCTCAAGGTAATCCACGACGCGTTCAACCGTATCGAAATGGAGCGTTTTTTGCTGACCAACTCGGTCACGGCCCTGCATCACAGCTGCACCCATTACCGGGATGTGATCGCGACCCGCGCCCTGGCGGTTGTGGAGGCGGAGATGGAAGCTGCCGGCCGTCCCCTGCCGGCCGTCCCCTTTGCCCTGGTCAGTATGGGGAGCGATGGGCGCGAGGAGCAGACCCTGATCACCGATCAGGATTACCTGATCGTGTACGGCGATGGGGGAGGGGAGGCTGCCGACGATTATTTTCACGCGTTTTCCGCCCTGCTGGTGGAACGGCTCGCAGAGGCGGGGTTCAAGAAATGCACCGGCGACATCATGCCCACCAATCCCACCTGGCGCGGTTCCTACGGTCAGTGGCGCAAACGCTTGCTCGCCATCGTCAGGTACGAGTTCGAGGATTACGCCAAAAACATGATGGACCTGATCGTCCTGTCCGATGCCCGGTATGTGGCAGGGGACCTGAACCTGGCCGACAACCTCATTGCGTTGATCAGGGATATGGAGAAGGACTACTTCCAGGTGCTGTGGGGTATGGCCAAGGCGGCCACCGAGATGCGACTGGCCCTCGGTTTCATGAAGCGCCTCTGGACCGAGAGCAGCGGCGAGCATAAGGGGGAGTTCAACCTGAAGTTGCTGGCGTGGGCCCCGCTGGTGATGAACGTCCGCATCCTGGCCATCAATCAGGGCATCCCCGCCACCAGCACGGTGCAGCGCATCGCCCTCCTGGAGCAGGAGGGGAGTTTCTCGGCAACGGTTTCCCGTGAGTTGCGGGAGGCCTACCAGATCCTCACCAAGCACCGCATCCTGTTGCAGATCAAGGTGATCAAGGGCATACAGAACGATTCCTACCATCTCAACCCGTACCAGCTCCCCTCTGATGAGCGCGAACGGATCCGTCACGCCATAATCAGGATCGAGGAGCTGCAGAAGATCATCCACACCAACTTTTCCATCGTGTAATGCGGTGATGGGGCTATTACGGGGCTTGACAGAAGGGACGGTCTCTGCTATCTATGGGGACACATATGGGCGCTTAGCTCAGCGGGAGAGCACTGCCTTCACACGGCAGGGGCCACTGGTTCAATCCCAGTAGCGCCCACCATAAAAATCTAGGGATTACGTAATCATGCGTAATCCCTTTTTGCTAACATCAGGGCGTTCGGCACACTAACGGTGTTGGGGAGGAAAAGGGAATGATAGCTCAACGAAGATTGACGATTTTCAGCATAATGATAGTTGCCATATCAATCCATTTAGGGGCTTCTATTTCCATCGCAGGTGTTGACGAAGCCTTCTCGGCACTGGCGAATCGTGATTATGCAAAAGCGTTAAACGAATTCAAGATATTGGCAGACCAAGGGAATGCTGCCGCGCAGTATAACTTGGCTGTTATGAATAAAAATGGCAAAGGTGTGCCGCAGAATTACGTGGAAGCGGCCAAGTGGTTTCGAATGGCCGCCGATCAGGGTCATGTTAGAGCCCAATACAATATGGCAATGATGTGCTTCAAAGGGCAGGGGGTACCGCAGGATTATCTTCTGGCCCATATGTGGGCAAATTTGGCTGCAAGGCAAGGATATGCCGAGGCGCAGAGTATTCAGGATGCGGCTGCGAAGGCAATGACGCCGGCACAGATCGCCGAGGCGCAACGCATGGCAAACGATTGGCACCCCTCAAGAAAATAGTGGCTCAATCCCCGGTAGCGCCCACCATACAACATCAAGGGGCCGGCAGAAATGCCGGCCCCTTTGCGTTTACACATTATTGTCGGTGTTGCAGGTCACACGGCCGAGTTGTACTCGGACAGCTCGTAGGGGTCATGGGACAGGTCGTCATAGCTTCGCGCGCTCCTGAGCGCCTGTTTCAGGCGCGCTATGGAATCCTGCGCCGCGAGGATCAATGAGCCCACATCCCGGGACTCCCGTTCTTCATAGGCACGTTTCAAGGTTTCGAGCGCGGAATCCGCGAGCACGGCTGTGGTGGTATAGGAACCAGGCATACATCCTCCGTTTGGTAATGGTAAAAGTATTTATAGCCATTTCAAAAGCGGAAGACAACCAAATAATAGCTCGGTGAGGGGAGTTAACCGTACATGGCCAGCCCCATGATCACATCGGCTATCTCGGCCGGATCATGGGTGAATTTGACCCCCAGTTCCTCGGAGTGCTGCCACACAACGGTTCCGCTGAACTGGCCCCATTGGCCGATGTTCAGTTGCACCTCCGCTCCCGCTTCGAACCGGCATTCGCTGCGCAGCTTGGCCCCTCCGGCGGAGATGTTCACGATCCGGCACTCATGCCACTCGGCATGATCCCGTATTTGGGCCTCAACCGTCACGGTCCGGCGTTCATGTTCCCGTGGGAGATGGGTGCTGTGTGCTTCCCGATCAGGCATCATCCGTATCACCTCCGATATGTTCCCTCCGGGGAACATCTATCCTCCGTTGTTGCCTGCTTCCCGTCCCGGTCATTTCGAGGTCATGGTCCATACCCCCTCCCAAGGTTCCTGGGGAGGATTGGCGTGGAGGTGTTCGCACCGGTCGATATAGAGCTGTGAGAGCGTGTCCGCGGGGTGGAGGCGGAGCGCTTCCCGGAACGAGCGGATGGCCTTGAGCCACATGCCGCTCCCATAGGCGCGCCGACCTTCGGTGAAATGCCCCACGACTTCCATCATGTGGGGAAAGGTCTCGTGGGTATGGTAGTCGAGCACCTCGTAAACCCTGGCAAAGCTGGTCTTGCCCTTGACCACCACGTCGTCGATGTCGCGGATCCGGTAGGTGCCGCGCAGCTTGGCGTGGGTGTTCCCGCTGATGAGTATCCTGGCGTTGTACTGCTTGCAGGCAGATTCCAGCCTCGATGCCAGGTTGACGCCGTCGCCGATGACCGTGTAGTCCATGCGCTTGGGTGAGCCGATGTTGCCGGACACTACCACGTCGGTGTTGAGGCCGATGCCGATATGGACCGGTTTCCTGCCGTCCGCGGCCCGCCGGACGTTCCAGTCGCCCAGGACACGGATCATGGCGATGGCGCAACGCAGGGCGCGGTCCTCATTGTCCTCATGGCTGACGGGGATGCCGAAGGCGGCCATGATGGCATCGCCGATAAACTTGTCCAGCATCCCCCCCTCGGCCTGGATACAGTCCACCATGAGGGTGAAATAGTCGTTGAGCAGGCTGACCGTCCCCTGGGCGCCCAGTTCCTCGGTCAGGGTCGTGAACCCGCGGATGTCGGAGAACAGCACCGTGGCCGTGGTATTCGTGCCACCCAGGAACTCCTCGCCGCCGGCCAGCAACTGGTCGGCCAGCCCCGGGTCCATGTAGCGGGACATGGTGGATTTCATCCGCTTTTCCCCGGAGATGTCCTCGAACATGATCATGGTGCCCAGTTTCATCCCTTCGGCGCTGACCAGCGGCAGGACCGTGACATTGGCGGACACCGCAGCCCCGCCGAACTCCAGTTCCGCGTCCATGGTCACCTCTGCGGCCTGCCCCTGCTCCACCCGGTGCACCTTGTCAACGATCCAGGCGTTCGGGCCGACGAAGAAGCCGGCCGCTTCCCGCCCGATGATCTCCCCGGGGGTAAGCCGCATGATCCGCAGGCCGGCGGCATTGCAGGTGACGACCACCCCTTCCTCGTCCAGGGTGACCACCCCGTTGCTCATGCTCTGCAGCATGCTCTCGTTGTAGTTCTTCATGTTCTGGACGTCGCTGAACAGCTGGGCGTTCTCCAGGGCAATGGAGACCTGGGCCGTGAACGCCTTCAGCCGGGACTCGTCCTCGCCGGTGAAGGGGCCGCCCCGCTTGTTGAGCACCTGGGTGACGCCGATGATCCGCCCCTGCTTGTTCACCACCGGCGTGCAGAGGATGGAGCGGGTGAAGTAACCGGTCTTCTTGTCAAAGGCGGGGTTGAAGCGGAGGTCGGCATAGGCGTGGGGGATGTTGACCGAGGTACCGCTGGTGAAGACCGCTCCGGCGATCCCCAGGTGGTTGGGGAAGCGGATCTGGGTGGCGCCGATCCCTTCGCCCACCAGGGACCAGAGCTCGTTGGTCTTGTCGTCGTTCAGGAACAGGGTGGAGCGATCGGCCTGCAGCATCCTGGTGGCCTCTCCCATGACCTTGCGCAGAAGGGTGCCCAGCTCGATCTCCGAGGTGATGTCCGCCACCACGTCGAGAAACTCCAACTCCCGTGCGCGGGAGAGCTGCATCTTCTCAATGAACTGTGCCCCCTGCAGGGCAATGGCCGCTTGCATGGTGATCGCTTCCAGCAGCTTAAGGTCGTCCCGGCTGAACCGGCCCGCCTTCTTGTTCAGGACCTGGGCCACCCCGATGACCTCCCCCTTGACGGTCCTGATGGGGGCGCAGATCATGTTCCGCGTGGTAAAGCCGGTCTGCTTGTCGATCTCGGCGTTGAAGTGCCGCTCCTTGTACACATCGTGGACAATGGTCCCCTTGCCGTTCTGGAAGACATGCCCGGCAATGCCGGTGGTGTTGAGGATGCGGATGCGGCGGTTGGACGTCCCCTGGGCCACCACGGAATAGAGTTCCCCTGTCTGGCTGTCGTTGAGGAAGAGCGAGCCGCGCTCGGCCCCCAGCTCCCAGGAGGTCATCTTGACCAGGGCGTCGAGCATGTCGTCCAGGGTATCCATGGCTGCCAGCTTGCGGGAAATGCCGAGCAGCATCTCCGACAGGTACAGGCGCTTTTCCCGGCCGCTCAGGGCTGTCCCCGTGGTGTCCCGTCCGCTGTCCGCTTTAGTCCGGCGTGGCATGTCCCGTCTCCCGCTGAGCGATCATTTCCCTTGCTCCTCCAGTTGCTCCCGCAGCAGTTGAATCGTCTGCCGGAGCTGCATCAACTCGTCCCGGTGCAGGGCCTGCTCCGCAACCAGTTGCTCGTCGAAGTCGAAGGCCCTGCGTTCCATCTCGCTGCGGAGTTCCCGGATAGTGGCCTTGAGCTGGATATTCTCGTTGTTCCCGAGGGCGATGGTCTCCTGAAAGCGCTGCTCCGTTTCATAGCCCACACGCTCCAGCTCCGTCCGCAGGGCCGCAATGGTCTCCCTGAGGTGGCGG
>DATBXI010000402.1:0-8582 GCA_036514355.1 Desulfuromonadaceae bacterium | reverse complement strand
CATGGCATTCAGCCTGGCCTTGGGCTGCTCCTTCCGGATGTCGGCAATGGTGCTGCCCGCTGCCGCGATAATTGCATGGACCTTATCGTACGCCTGCTTGTTCAGGCTTTCCTCCGCAGCCAGAACCATCCCCTTTATGGTCGAATTACCGATGTATTCCGCCCGGATGATCTTCCTGTCCCGCTTGCCGCCCTCCTTGGCGTAGATCTTTTCCACCTGTTCGCTGACCTGCCTGACGACCGCTTCCCTGGATGGCATGCCATCGACGGTGTCTTCTGCCAGGACACGCGCCGCGAGCATAAGGATCAGACCTGCAACCGCCACTGTCGTTCTCATCAGCTTCACTTCTCCTTTGTTGTGGTAACGCTGGTACGCTCCCTATTCATGCACCATAATCGGATAAATAGCAATAGCGCCGTACCGCTCTCCACGGTGTACGGCATGGCATTGCACGCTGGCCGATTTCAGCCATCAGCTGGCCGTTTTCCGCCACAACGAGCCGCTGCCTTTCCGCCATGAGTCCGTAGTCCCGGTAAAACCGTATACATTATCGCACCATAAGCGTGTCGCTGCTATTGGCATTCATGTTGCAAAATAAAACATTGTCTTGTAAATTTACAAACCCGGTTACAGCACATTTTAACAGGAGACAGGTACGATGCACACGATCGCGCTGGCGGCACTGGCCCTGACACTCATCCTGCCTAACGTATCCAGTGCGACAATAGTAAAAATCGGTTTTGTTAATTCCATCACCGGCCCGGAAGCACCGATCGGCGAGAACCTGATCAACGGGGTGGCCCTGGCGCTGGAGGACCTGAAAATGAAGGGTCTGAACGTCGAACTGATCATAAAGGATGACGCCGGCAATCCGAAACAGTCCGTGGCCGCCTTCGAGAGGCTGGTCACCCGCGACGGAGTGGCAGCCATTGTCGGCCCCTACAGCTCCAAATGCGCCAACACCCTGACCAGACTGGCCGAGAAGCACAAGGTGCCGCTCCTGATACCGGTGGCCTCGAAAGACGAGATCACCAGACAGAACCAGAAGTGGACCTTCCGCCTCTCCGCCACCACCTACGACTATGCCGCCATCCTGATCGATATGGCCGCCAAGCTGGGAAAACCGAAGAGCATGGCAATCTTGAACGAGAACACCGAGTTCGGCACCTCCGCAGCCAAATCCGCCAAGGAGTACGCCGCCAGAAAGGGGATTACGGTGGTGGCCCATGAGGCCTATGCACCCGGCTTTTCCGACTACCGCCCCACCCTTGCGAGGATCAAGTCCCTGAAGCCCGATCTGGTGTTCATGGCATCGTATGTGACAGATGCCATCCTCCTCATGCGCCAGGCGCGAGAGGCCGGTGTCACTCCCCAGGCGTTTCTGGGCGCGGGCGCGGGTTTCGCCACCGTCGCCTTCGCCCGGGAGGTCGGCATCTCGAACAACGTCTTTTCCAGCACCCAATGGACCGGTGACGTCACCTGGCCGGGCGCCAGGGCTTTCAACAAGCGCTATATCGCCCGGTTCGGCAAGGCGCCCACCTACCATGCGGCCACGGCGTACGAATCCGTCATGATCATGGCCGAAACGGCCGCCAAGACGGGCGGCAACCCGGACAAGATCCGCGCCGACCTCAAAAGCGGCCAATGGAACGGCATCATGGGAGAGGTAAAGTTTTCCGACTTCGAAGGCTACACCAACCAGAACAAGCACCAGATGCTGGTTGAGCAGGTACAGGATGGTGTGTATCAGACCGTCTATCCGCCCAAGTACGCCACCAGCAGGCCGGTCTATCCCTTTCCCGGCTGGAAAAGGTGATTGCGATGAAATGAGATTCCGGAGAAGCATCCACATACACACCAATAATGGAGCTCACCATCACCCAAAAAAGGAGGAACAGAGTATGAAACTGCAAGGATGTCTGAAAAGCTTGATCGCAGGTGTTGTCGCTGTTGCCCTCACCCTGCCCATGACCGCACTGGCCGCCCCGATCATCATCAAGTTCAGCCACGTCGTTGCCCAGAACACCCCCAAAGGGCAGGCTGCCGACTACTTCAAGAAAATTGCCGAAGAGCGCACCAAGGGACGCGTAAAGGTTGAAGTGTACCCCAACAGCCAGCTCTACAAGGACAAGGAAGAGATGGAGGCCCTGCAGCTCGGAGCGGTGCAGATGCTGGCTCCCTCCCTGGCCAAGTTTGCCCCTCTGGGCGTGAAGGAGTTCGAAGTGTTCGACCTCCCCTTCATCTTCGACAATTACCAGGACCTGCACAAGGTTACCCAGGGACCGGTAGGCGCCAAGCTGCTGAAGAAGCTGGAGCCCAAGGGAATCCTCGGTCTGGCTTACTGGGACAACGGCTTCAAGGTCATGAGCGACAACAAGCCGCTCAGGTCGGTAGACGACTTCAAGGGTCAGAAGATGCGTATTCAGTCCTCCAAGGTACTTGACTCCCAGATGCGTGCCATGGGCGCCATCCCGCAGGTCATGGCCTTCTCCGAGGTGTACCAGGCGCTGCAGACCGGCGTTGTGAACGGCACCGAGAACCCCCCCTCCAACCTCTACACTCAGAAGATGCATGAAGTGCAGAAGTACGTGACCCTCTCCGACCACGGCTACCTTGGCTATGCAGTAATCGTCAACAAGAAGTTCTGGGAGAGTCTGCCCAAGGACATCCGCACCATCCTGGAAGGGTGCATGAAGGACGCCACCAAGTTCGCCAACGACGTGGCCAAAAAAGACAACGACGAAGCCCTGGCCGGTGTGAAGAAGTCCGGCCGCAGCCAGCTCATCACCCTGACCCCTCAAGAGCGTGCCGCCTGGAAAAAGGCCATGGACAAGGCCCACAAGGACAACATGAACCGCATCGGTGCTGATATTGTCAAAGAGGTCTACACCGCGACCGGCTACCATCAGTAACAGGTGCGCTTGCCCTCTCAAAGGCCGCTGTTGCTGATGCAGCGGCCTTTTTAATGACAATTTTCAGGAGATGTCCCATGATGAAATATCTCGATCACCTTGAGGAAGCCATCATTACCTTCCTCATGGGCGCGGCAACGCTCATCATTTTTGTTTCAATCATTCACCGCTATGCTGCGGGCTTGCCGATTCCCGGCGTTCAAGACTGGCTGATCCAGCTCAACCTCAGCTGGGCCCAGGAACTCTGCATCTACATGTTCGTCTGGATGGCAAAGTTCGGCGCCGCCTATGGCGTGCGCTCCGGCATCCACGTGGGCGTTGACGTGCTGGTCAATCGCCTCCCTGCGGAGTGGCGCACGAAAGGCGTTCTGGTCGCCATCATCTGCGGCACCATCTTCACCGGCATCATCGGGACCCTCGGTGCAACCTTTGTCTGGGAAAACGGTTTGCACTACGCCCTGTTCCACAAACTGGGTATTCCCACAGGTGATGTTCCGGAAGGCCCCATCACCCCGGACCTGGAGTGGCCGACCTGGTTTGTCTACTCTGCGGTTCCCCTGGGTTCCTACCTGATGTGCTTCCGGTTCCTGCAGGTCGGTTGGCGCTTCATCAAGACCGGGCATCTGCCCCACGGTCATGATGAGTCGCACGTGGAAGGGCTTGAGGAAGAGGCCATCGAACATTCCCCTCTTACCCCGGCCTCTGCCAACTCAGATCCTAACGCTGGAGGTGCAGTAAAATGAGCATGGAGAACATTGCAAGTTTACCCCTCATGAGCAAGCCGAAGGCTGCCGCCTGGCTGATCGGAATCTCAGTTGTCCTGCTGGCAATCGGGTTCATCTACGGCAACGTCGGTATCGTTTTTGCCCTGCTGCTGGCGCTGATGCTGACCGGGGTACCGGTTTCCATCGCACTCGGCCTGACCGTTTTGACCTTCCTCTACCTCCTGACCAACGTGCCGATCGAGGCTGTCGCGCTCAAGCTGTTTACCGGCATCGAGAAGTTCGAGATCATGGCCATTCCCTTCTTCATCCTCGCGGGCAACTTCCTGACCCACGGGGGGGTGGCCCGCAGGATGATCGATTTCGCCACCAGCATGATCGGCCACCTGCACGGCGGCCTGGCACTGGCCGGTATCCTCGCCTGCGCCATGTTCGCCCTGGTCTGCGGATCGAGCGTCGCCACCGTGGTAGCCATTGGCTCCATCATACTGCCCGCCATGGTTCAGCATGGCTATCCGATGCGGTTTGGCGCAGGGGTCATAGTCTGCGCCGGGTCACTCGGCATCCTGATGCTCCCCTCCATCCCCAAGGTCATCTACGCCATCTCGACCAACACCTCCATCGGCGCCCTCTTCGTGGCCGGCCTGTTCCCTGGCATCCTGCTCACCATCATGCTCTGCATGGTGACCTGGTACGTAGCCAAGAAGCGCAACTACCCGCGCCTGCCCAAAGCTACCTGGGATCAAAGGGCTGTTGCCTTCAGGAAGAGCGTCTGGGGCCTCATGCTGGTGGTCATCATCATTGGCGGCATCTACACCGGCATCTTCACCGCCACCGAGGCGGCTGCAATGTCCGCAGTGTACGCCTTCTTCATCTCGGTCTTCATCTACAAGGACATGGGCATGAAGGACGTGCCGCGCGTTCTGCTCAAGTCAGCTAACCTGAGCGCCATGCTCCTGTACATCATCACCAACGCGGTGCTGTTCTCCTTCCTGATGGCCCACGAGAACATCCCGCAGGCCATGGCGGACTGGATCGTGGGCAAGGACCTGGGCGTGGTCTCCTTCCTGATCTTCGTCAACCTGGTGCTGCTGCTGGCGGGTAACGTCATGGAGCCGTCTTCCATCATCCTGATCTTTGCGCCGATCCTCTTCCCCGCGGCCATGCGCCTCGGCATCGACCCGATCCATTTCGGCATCCTCATCGACGCCAACATGGAGGTAGGCCTGTGCCATCCGCCGGTTGGTCTTAATCTCTACGTGGCCAGCGGCATTTCCAGGCTGAGCATCACGGAGCTTACCGTCGCGGTGCTGCCGTGGCTCGGGACCATGGTGATCTTTCTCATCATCGTCACCTACTGGCCGTCATTATCCATATGGCTGCCGAAGATCATGGGGATGATGTAATCCATCAGCACCGAAGGAGGAGCGAATGTCGACTGAATCCAATCACATACTGATCTACCTGATCGTTCTGCTGAACGCGTTCAGTCAGATCATGCTGATCTGGCGCCTGAAAAGCCTGGGGACAGCACGATTTGCCTTCATGGGAGTTGCCGCCGCACTACCGTTGTCATTAACGGCAATGATGCGCATTCTCGTGGCGCTGGGGGTGATCAACGGAAGAATTGCCGACCAGTCTCACCTGGAACATTTCCTCACCCAGACAATGAGCATCCTGCTGATCGCCGGTCCCTGGCTGGCAACAGCCGCTGCGGTGATGTCCAGCAGGGGCAGAAAGATCGTTACCGCTCCTTCGGGCACCTGCTGCTAGTGCTTCCCGGCAGGGGAATGGCCGTGATGACAGGCCACTCCCCTGCCGGATAATCGTCCGTTGCCATTCGGGCAGTCAATTCCTCCCCGCCACCCATCCGCATGTCTGCCCCTGTTTTCATAGAATTCAAAGCAACATCCTCAACAGGAGGAAGTAATGAAGATCAGAAACAAACTGATACTCAGTTCTTCGATCATCCTGGTGCTGATGGCGGTTATCGGGGCTTCGGCCATCGTCGGGATCCGATTCATACAGAAAAACATCTTCCTCCTCACCCAAAAATCAACGCCATACCAGATCAAGACATTGAACCATCAGCGCGCCCTCCAGGCCCATGCTTCGAATCTGCTGAAGCTGGCAGGGTCGGAGTCAAGCGAGGAATTCACCCGGAATGCAGCCCTGACGGCCGAATCGCTGACGGAAGAACTGAAATCTGCCGATGAGCTGGTCAAGCTGGGTTCCACCAGCGATTACGCCACCAACACCATCTCCGAAAGCACCAAGTCGATCCGGGACATGACGCAGAAAAGGCTCCAATTGCAGCAGGATACCCAGGCCGTTGTCCAGGGGATGCGCGGCAGCCTGGGGGATGCGGCAAAACGGCTGCAGGGGCTGGATGCCTCGATCAGGCGGCTGCAGCAGGGCGCCGCCGGGAAGATGGTCTCGAATATCGATCTCACCTCCAGCGAGAACAGACAAGCCTCAACGCTGGCGGCCCTTCGGGACGGCCTGAAGGACGTGAATCTCTTTGTGAGCCGGGTCATTACGACCACCGACAAGGATGCCGTGGAGGACATGTACGACAACCTTGGCGGGTCGCTGAACAATATGCGGGTCTACGTCAAGACCATCACATGGTCGGACCGGCAGACCGGCGAGGAGTTCGCCACGAGGCTCGACGAGATAAGCGCCCGGCTCGGCGAGGCAAAGGACGATTACGTGAAGTTCCTTGCCTCCCATGATGCGCCGGCCAAGGCACGGGCGGTACAGGCCATCAAGGAGACCGAGGCCGTCATCGCGGCCATGCAGACCACCGCCCGCATGGAGAGCTCAAAATCCAAGACCGGCCTGGACACCAGCTCGCAGGAGATGACGGCAAGCATCAGTGCTTTTTCCGAGACAAACGCCATCCTCATCATGTCGTCGGAGATCCTCTTCTCCAGCGCAGCCATTGCCTCGCAGGTCAACTACAGTCTGTCCATAAAAAACCCCGCAGATTTCGACAAGACCGTGGCCGCCGTGCAGCACGAGTTTACCCGGATTGACGCTACGGCTCAGAAACTGAAGGGATTGCTCGTCAAGGGCAAGTTCAGAATTGAAATACGCCTGTTGGGCGATTCACTTGCGGCCCTGGCAACGGTACGGCAAGGATTCCTCGGAACGGAAGGGGCGGCGGAAAAGATCAAGGCATCCCTGAAAAACATCGACGACGTGGCAAAAATCAATCAAAAGGTGAAGGAAATGGTGGCCAGGCAGATCGAGCAAAGCGGCAAGGATGTGGTCATTGCTCAAAAGAGCCAGGAAGGTGCCGTCGCTTCGGTCAGGTCGGCCGTCAACACCACCGTCATGCTCATCGTCGTTATCGCCGCAGTGGCCGTATTTGCCTCCATCGGCCTGAGCAGATGGATCGGCGTGTCCATCACATCCCCCGTCAAAGAGCTTATGGCGGTTGCGGAAAGCTTCGGCAACGGCGATTTCAGCAAGCGGATGAATGAATCGAGGAAGGATGAATTCGGCGACCTGGCGGTGCATCTGAACCATGCCACCACAAAGCTGGGGGAGATCACCGCGCATCTGAAAGGGGCCATCACCAAGCTTTCCGAGAGTTCAAAACAACTCCTGGCCACCGCGGAAGACCTGCACAAGGGGTCCCAGGAACAGACACTGCAGACCGATCAATCCGTCACCGCCATGACCGAGATAAGCAGCACCATAAGCAACATGGCGAAAAACGCCCGCGATGCAGCGGGGGCGTCCAAAGATGCGTTGGATACGGCAACGGTCGGAAAGGACGTGGTGTCGAGGACCGTCAAGGGGATGAACGAAATCGCGGAGTTCGTCAGGGGCGCCTCCACTACCATAGGAAAGCTGAGTGAAAGCTCGGACAAGATCGGCAACATACTTGCCACCATCAACGATATCGCCGACCAGACGAATCTTCTGGCGCTCAATGCCGCCATCGAGGCAGCCCGTGCGGGCGAGCAGGGGAAAGGATTTGCCGTTGTCGCCGACGAGGTCAGAAAGCTCGCCCAGAGCACCGGCGACGCGACCCATGAAATAGCCGCCATCATCCATGAAATCCAGACCGATACGGCGCGTTCCGTATCGGCCATGACCAGCGGCACCGTACGGGTCGAAGAGGGGGTGAAACTTTCCAGTGCGGCGAGCACCTCGCTGGAAGCCATACTTGACGCATCGGAGCGGGGTGTGCAGATGGCGCGGATGATCGCCACGGCCACGGACGACCAGTCGTCCGCATCCGAAGAGGTCTCCCACGGCATGGAGAAAATCGCCGGCATCACCAACAGGTTGAAAAAATCTACGGAGGAGATCAAGCAGTCATCCGAAGAGTTGTCCGGCCTTGCCGCTGAGCTCAACTCCATGGCGTCATGGTTCAAGGTGACGGTTTGATGGGCATGCCCGGATTCTGACGGAGCAAACATTCTCAAAGGGGCCTGTCAACCGTCAGGCCCCTTTTTGCAACGGGAACGTTTTTATTTTAACAACTCTCTTCCTGATGGTATAAGAATGGCCGGCAGGCCTGCTGCTGGATGCGCAAGAAGACGGCAGACAGCGGAATACCGACTCTCACCTCACGGGATACTCCATGATCGAAAAGAACGGGAACACCTACGACAACCACCGCGGCTATGCCACCATAAGCGTCCACCTGGTATGCGGCCTTCTCCTGGGCGTGATAGCGTGTATTGATCTTGTCACCCCACTGGGCATTGCCATCGGCGCCCTGTATGTCATTGCCGTGCTGCTTTCCTTCTGGTCTCCAACAACCAAATCCACCTATTGGATTGCCCTCGCATCCTCCACGCTCATTGTCGCCGTATTCTTCTACAAACCGCCGGTCGCTGAAATGTGGAAGGTCATCCTGAACCGTTCCCTGTCCCTGTTTGTCATCTGGGTCACCACGTTTCTTGGCGTGAAGATAAAGAGGACGGAA
>DATBXI010000401.1:0-2933 GCA_036514355.1 Desulfuromonadaceae bacterium | reverse complement strand
GGGCGCGGGAGACCATGGCCAGGCTCTTTGCCATCCCCGACCCGTCGCGGATCATCTTCACCCACAGCGCCACGGAAGCGCTCAATACCGCCGTGCGCGGCGCACTGCGGCCGGGCGACCACGTCATCACCACCTCCATGGAGCACAACTCGCTGCTGCGCCCCCTGGTGGCCCTGCGGCAGGAAGGGGTGGAGCTGACCGTAGCAGCGGCGGACGGCACCGGCCGGGTCGATCCCGACGATGTCCGGGCCTGCCTCAGGCCCACCACCCGCATGCTGGCCGTGGGGCATGTCTCCAACGTCTCCGGCACCATCCAGGCCATCGACCAGCTGGCCGCCGTTGCCCGGGAGGCCGGGGCGCTGTTCCTGCTGGACGCGGCCCAGTCCGCGGGGCATGAGCCGATCGACGTGACAGGGACCGGCATCGACCTGCTGGCCGTTCCGGGACACAAGGGGCTGCTGGGTCCCCAGGGGACCGGTTTCCTCTACGCCGCCCCCACGGTGGCGCTCAAGCCGCTCCTGGCCGGCGGGACCGGCAGCAGCTCGGCCAGCGAGGAGCAACCCGACACCATGCCCGAGGGATTCGAGGCCGGAACCCATAACCTCCCCGGCATTGCCGGGCTCCTGGCGGGGGTGGAGTTCATCCTGGAGCAGGGGGTGGCGGCGATCGGCGCAGCGGAGCGGGAGCTCGTCGCCTCTGCCCGGCGACAGTTGGCCGCGATCCCCGGGGTACGGCTCTACGGCCCGTCCGACCCGGCGGTGCAGGGGAGCGTGCTTTCCTTCACCGTGGCGGACATGGACCCGTCGGCGCTGGCGTTCATGCTCGACCACACGTTCGATATCGCCGTGCGGGCCGGCCTCCACTGCGCGCCCCAGGCCCACCGCACCCTGGGCTCCTTCCCGGGCGGCACCCTGCGCATCAGCCCCGGCTGGTCCACCACCAGCGAGGAGATTGCTATTTTTTGCGCTGCCGTTGTAGAATGCAGTCGGTCAGCCGCCTG
Organism: Desulfuromonadaceae bacterium; assembly: GCA_036514355.1. Taxonomy (GTDB): domain Bacteria; phylum Desulfobacterota; class Desulfuromonadia; order Geobacterales; family Pseudopelobacteraceae; genus JACPFJ01. The sequence goes on along the minus strand of DATBXI010000401.1, from coordinate 1,933 downwards.
ATACCACTCATCTCAGAAAGGTTCCCCGTGAAAAAACCCCCCGTGAAAAACTTCGTGCTGGACACCAATGTGCTGCTGCATGACCCGCAAGCCCTGTTCAAATTCCAGGACAACAACATCATCATCCCCATCACCGTGATCGAGGAGGTCGACCGCTTCAAGAAGGACATGAACGAGACCGGCCGCAATGCCCGCATGATCTCTCGCATCCTGGACACCATGCGCGAAAAGGGGGCGCTGGCCTCCGGCATTACGCTTCCCGGCCAGGGTTCCCTGCGGGTCGAACTGTTCAGGGAAGAGTATCTCAAACGCCTGCCCTCGGATCTGCGGGTGGACAGCGGCGACAACCGCATCCTGGGGGTGGCCCTGGAGATGCGCGACCGATACCCGGACATCCCGCTGGTGTTAGTCACCAAGGATACCAACCTGCGCATCAAGGGTGATGCCGTCGGCCTGGCCGCCGAGGACTACGAGTCGGACAAGATCGACATCCAGGACCTCTACTCCGGCACGCGCACCATCGAAGTGACGGCCGGGGAGGTGGACCGTTTCTACGGCGAGGGGTCGCTGGAGGCGCCGGCAGGACTGGCCCCCAATGAATTCATCACCATCGCCGAAGCCACCAACCCCTCCCACAGCGCCATATGCCGGTACGACGCAGCCAGCGGCCGCGTGGTGCCGGTGCGCAAGGTGCCCAAGGAAGGGATCTGGAGCCTGTTCGCCCGCAACCGCGAGCAGTCTTTTGCCCTGGACGTGCTGATGGACGACACTATCAAGCTGGTGACCCTGGTGGGCAAGGCCGGCACCGGCAAGACACTCCTGGCCATTGCCGCCGGCCTGCACAAGACCGCCGAGGAGAACGTCTACAATCGCCTGCTGGTGTCGCGGCCGGTCTTCCCCCTCGGCAAGGACCTGGGGTTCCTGCCCGGCGACATCGAGGAAAAGCTGGCCCCCTGGATGCAGCCGATCTTCGACAACGTGGAACTGCTCATCTCCGGCCATGAGTCGGAAAAACGGCACAGCAAGGGGTACAAGGAGCTGATCGCCATGGGACTCCTGGAGATCGAGCCCCTGACCTACATCCGCGGCCGTTCCATCCCCAACCAGTACCTGATCGTGGACGAGGCCCAGAACCTGTCCCCCCACGAGATCAAGACCATCGTGACCCGGGTGGGGGAGGGGACCAAGATCGTCCTGACCGGCGACCCCTACCAGATCGACAATCCCTATGTGGACTCGTCCAGCAACGGCCTGACCTACCTGGTGGAGAAGTTCAAGGGGGAGCGGATCGCGGCCCACGTGACCCTGACCAAGGGGGAGCGGTCGGAGCTGGCGGAGCTGGCGGCAAATTTATTGTAAATGAGAATTATGGGAGTCATGGGAATAATGGGATGTATGTCCTGTTTTCCCATGATTCCCCCAGTTCTCATAACTCCCACAAAATCCAATCAATTCAATCGTTAGTAAGAAACCATGCTTCTTCTCGCAATCGAAACATCCTGTGACGAGACCGCTGCCGCGGTGGTGCGGGACGGCCGGGAGATACGCTCCTCGGTGATCTCGTCCCAGGTGGCCATCCATGCCGAATATGGCGGCGTGGTGCCGGAGATCGCCTCGCGCAAGCATCTGGAGATGATCACGCCGGTCATCGGCCAAGCCTTGCACGAGGCAGGGGTGGAGCTCTCCGCCATCGAGGGGATCGCCGTCACGCGCGGACCGGGTCTGTCCGGCGCGCTCCTGGTGGGCCTCTCCGTGGCCAAGGCCATGGCCGCGGCCCGGCGCATCCCCTTTGTGGGGGTGCACCACATCGAAGGACATGTGCTGGCGGCCTTTCTGGAGCAGCCGGTGGAGTTCCCGTTCCTGGGGCTGGTGGTCTCGGGCGGTCATACCCATCTCTACTGGGTGGAGGGGGTCGGCCGCTACCGGACCCTGG
>DATBXI010000400.1:0-5341 GCA_036514355.1 Desulfuromonadaceae bacterium | reverse complement strand
CACTCCCGCCAGTGGGGCACCAGCCCCTGCTGCGGGTGCCCCAGGTCCAGCATCATGATAACGAACAGGAACAGCACCATGATGGCGCCGGCGTACAGGATCACCTCGAAGGCCGCCACCAGCGGCGCCGCCAGCAGGTAGAAGATCACCGCCACGGCGAACAGGGAGGTAACCAGGTACAGGATGGCATGCACCGGGTGCCGTTCGCTGATGGCCAGGATGGTGCCGATCACGGCCGCGGCGGCCAGTATGTAGAAGATGGTCTGTTCCATATCAATTCATTTTTGCCACAGAGACACAGAGACTCAGAGAAGGACACGAAACTAAAAACTATTTTCGATTACGCTCTGTGAACCTCTGTGTCTCCGTGTCTCTGTGGCAGATTTTCATTTGATCCTGTCATGGCATCAAACTGCGCACATCCACCGGCGGCGTCTCCTCCAGCCCCTCACCCCGCGGCTGGGTCACGTCGATGCCGGCGTGGCGGTAGAAGTTGTAGGAGCTGTCCTTGCCGCAACCGTCAATCAGCAGGTCCTCCTTCTCGTACACCAGGTCCATGATGTCGCGTTTGCAGATCTCGTAGTCGGGGGTCATCTGGATCGCCAGGGTCGGGCAGGCCTCGGCGCACAGGCCGCAGAAGATGCAGCGCGAGAAGTTGATGCGGAACCATGCCGCGTAGCGCCGGCCGTCCGCCCCCTCCGCGGCCTGCATGGAGATGCAGTCCACCGGGCAGGCCGCAGAGCAGAGGTAACAGGCCACGCAGCGCTCGCCGCCGTCCGGGTCGCGGGTCAGCACGATGCGCGCCCGGAAGCGGGGATAGGGGACCCGCTTCTGCTCGGGATACTGGAACGTGACCGGCCTGGCCAGCATGTGGCGCAGGGTCACCCCGAAACCGGCGGCAATAGCTTTTATATCTGCAAAAACGGACATGGGTTCATTTCCCGCCAAAACCAAGACGCCCCTGGCGGGGCGTCTTCATACTGGTCATGCGATGCAAGTATATCAGGCATTCCCGTGCTTGGCACGTTCGGCCTTTTTGAGCAGGGCGGATGCCAGTGGATGTTCGTTGTTCTCGGCATACATGACGGCCGTGTTGCCGCCCATGGTCTTGAGGGAGGGGTTGGCGCCACCGTCCAGCAGGGCCTGCACGGTCAGGTTGCAGCCGTATATGGCCGCCAGCATCAGGGGCGTATGACCGTCGCGGTCGCGGGCATCCACCTCGGCCCCTTTCTCCAGCAACATCTTGACGATCTCGGTATGGCCGTTGGCGGCGGCGTAATGGAGGGGAGTCTTGCCCTTTTCGCTGCTGGCGGTGATGTCGGCACCCCGCCGCAGCAGGTCCTGAACAAAGTCTTTCTGCCCCTCCTTGGACGCATTGATCAGAGGGGTATGCCCGTGGCGGTCTTTGGCATTCACGTTTTCCATGTTCGACTCCTCCCATAGTGTATGAAATTCGGACATCAGCGTCCGTGTGTCACGGTGTGGCCATTGCTACGAAGCCGCCAGGGCCAGCCACCAGCCGGTGACCAGGATATTCACCAGCGCCAGCGGCGTCAGCACCTTCCACCCCAGGTGCATCAGCTGGTCGTAACGCAGCCGGGGCAGGGTCCCGCGCATCCAGATGAAAAAGAAAGCAACTGCCAGGGTCTTGAGGCTGAACCAGACCACCGGGGGGAGGAGCGGGCCGTGCCATCCCCCCAGGAAGAAGGTCGTTGCCAGCCCTCCCAGCACGATGATGTTGATGTACTCCCCCACGAAGAACAGGCCGAAGCGCATGCCCGAGTACTCGGTGTGAAAACCGGCCACCAGTTCCCCCTCCGCCTCGGGGATGTCGAAGGGGATGCGCTTGCACTCGGCCGTGATGCTGACCAGGAAGATGACGAAGGCCAGCGGCTGATAGACGATGAACGGGATGCGCTCCTGGGCATTGACGATGTCGGCCAGGCTGAAGGAGTGGGCCAGCATGACCACCGGCACCAGAGAGAGTCCCATGGAAAGTTCGTAGGAGATCAGCTGGGCCAGGCCGCGGATGCCCCCCAGCAGGGAGTACTTGGAGTTGGAGGCCCAGCCGCCGATGGCCACGCCGTAGACGGCGATGGAGGAGAGGGCCAGGAAGAACAGGAGCCCCACGTTCAGGTCGGCAATCACCAGCGGAACCTGGTGTCCGGCAATGGCCACGGGTCGCCCGAAGGGGATCACGCTGAAGGTCAGGATGGCGGGGATGGCGGCCATGGCCGGGGCCAGGTAGAACAGCCATTTGTCCGCGGAGGCAGGAACGAAATCTTCTTTGGTCAGGAGCTTGATCAGGTCGGCCAGGGGTTGGAGCAGACCGAAGGGGCCGACACGGTTGGGACCTTTGCGATCCTGGATCCAGGCCAGGACTCTCCGCTCGGCAAACACCAGATAGGCGGCCAGGGTCAGGATGACGAAGAAAACCAGCCCCAATTTCGCCGCAAACAGCGCTATGTCCAGTGTGGATGCCGTCATCGTGACCTGTCGGAATCAGGTTGGAGGGACACAAACGGAACGGTATTCTATATATCACAGAACCATGACAAACACCAAAACCAAATTCGGACGATCCGATTAAAAAGGGGCGGCGCAAATAAGCCTTGAACCGGCGCACGGCAGCGCACTATAATGTGTCGTTTTCAAGGAGATGTGTCCATGGATGTGCATCAGGCGGTATTCATAAAAAGTGCGGCAAAAGCCAAGGACTACCCGGAATCGGCACTCCCCGAGGTGGCCTTTGTGGGACGCTCCAACGTGGGCAAGTCGTCGCTGATCAATGTGCTGGTCAACCGGAAAAGCCTGGTGCGGACCAGCTCCACCCCCGGCCGCACCCAGTTGATCAATTTCTTCGCCGTCAACGAGCAGCTGGTGCTGGTGGACCTGCCCGGCTACGGCTATGCCAAGGCCCCGCCCGAGCTGCGCAAGCAGTGGGGTCCCATGATCGAGACCTACCTGGCCAAACGGGACAATCTGCGGGCCGTGGTGCTGATCCTGGACATCCGCAGGATTCCGTCGGACGGCGACCTGCAGATGCTCTCCTGGCTGGAATCCTACGCCATACCGCCCATCATTGTCCTGACCAAGTGCGACAAGCTCTCCAAGACCGACCGGGCCCGGCAGACCGGCCTGATTGCCGCCGCCATCCGGCGCGACAAGGGGATGCTGCTGCACTTCTCGGCCCTCTCAAAAGACGGGCGCGACGCCATCTGGCAGGAGATCGTGCGGCTGGCGGGGGAAACCCCTCCCTGCCTCCCCTTGTCAGGGGAGGGGTAAAGGCTTCCCCCCTGACAAGGGGGGATCGAGGGGGGTTGTAGCTCTAATACCTGATGGTGAAATCCGCGAACTCGCCGGTGCAGGTTTCCTGGCGGACCTCGACCCGCTCCACCAGCGCCGCGGGCGGCCCCTGGCGGCACCACGCCACCAGGGCGTTGACCGCGGATTCGGTCCCTTCGAACAGCCCCTCGACCGAACCGTCCGGCAGGTTCCTGACCCAGCCGCTCACCCCCAGATCGAGGGCGCGGGCTACGGTAGACTGGCGGAAGGCCACCCCCTGGACGCGGCCCCGGACAATGACGGAAACCCTGATATTCATCCTATCCTCCTGAAATAGTTGTCAACGCACGAGACAGGAAACCCCATGGCACGAACCAACTCTCAAACCCCCAAAACCCCGAAGGCGTCCATGCCGGACATGCAAAAACGTCCCGACCACCGCAGGATACCCATCGCCAAGGTGGGCGTCAAGGACATCTCCTACCCCATCGTGGTGATGGACAAGAACCGCTCCCTGCAGCACACCGTGGCACGGGTCAACATGTACGTCGACCTGCCGCACCACTTCAAGGGGACCCACATGAGCCGCTTCGTGGAGATCCTCAACCGGCACCGGGAGCAGATCGCCCTGGACAAGCTGGAGACGATCCTGGATGAGATGAAGGCCAAGCTGGGCTCGGCCAGCGCCCACCTGGAGATCCAGTTCCCCTACTTCATCGACAAGCGGGCTCCGGTCTCGGGCGCCACCAGCCTGATGGAGTACACCTGCGAATTCAGCGCCTCCATGACCGACCGCCTGGACTTCGTGCTGGGGGTTCGTGTGCCGCTCACCTCCCTCTGCCCGTGCAGCAAGGAGCTGTCGCGCTTCGGAGCCCACAACCAGCGCAGCGTCATGACCGTGCGGGTGCGCTACCGGGACTTCATCTGGCTCGAGGACCTGGTGGAGTTGATCGAGCAGTGCGGCAGCAGCCCGCTCTACTCCCTGCTCAAGCGGGAGGACGAGAAGTTCGTCACCGAGCAGGCCTACGAGAATCCGCGCTTCGTGGAGGACATGGTGCGCGAGGCCTATTCCCGCCTGGCGGCCGTTGAGAACATCACCTGGTTCTCGGTGGAGACGGAGAACTTCGAGTCGATCCACAACCATTCGGCCTACGCGGCAGTGGAGCTGGACCGGCGGGGGCATGCAGCTGAATAGCTCACGACGACATCTGCTGGTGCCGTTTCTGTTCTTGCTGCTCGCCGGCTGCAGCCACGGCCCCCTGCATGAAAAGGATTATCAGGCATGGTGGTGCAACAAGCACCACGGCACCCTGGAACACCGTCTGCCGGACGGCACGCGGGTGGACTGCCTGACCAGGGAGTATGCCGTTGAGGTGGAATATGCGCCGAAATGGGCCGAGTCCATCGGCCAGGCGCTGTATTATGCCCAAAACACCGGCCGCAAACCGGGGGTGCTGATGATTTTGCGGAACGACGGCGACGAGCGCTTCCTGAAGCGTCTGCGTGTCGTGGCCAAGGAACAGGGAATCAAGGTCTGGACCGTGCGCCCCAAGGACATAGACTAACTCTCTATGAAAAAGGCCCTGCTCATATTCGCCAAAGAACCGGTCCCCGGCACGGTCAAGACCCGTCTGGCACGGGACCTGGATGTCCATGCCGCGGCGGAGCTGTATGCCGCCATGCTGGGGGACGTGCTTGAAACGGCCGTTTCGCTCAGCGATGTCCGGCCGCTGGTATTCTGGGCGCTGGAAACCGGCACAGTACCCGGCTGCCCCGAATTTCCCGGGCTGGAGATGTTCGAACAACAAGGCGTCGACCTCGGCGAAAAGATGCGGAATGCCTTCATACACGCCTTTGGCCTGGGCTTCGAGACCTGCTGCTGCATCGGCAGCGATATGCCCGATCTGGCGATCGGGCATATCCTGCAGGCCTTCCGTAACCTGGAATCACCCGAAACCGACGTTGTCTTCGGCCCGGCCGAGGATGGCGGCTACTATCTGGTGGGGATGAAGGAGATCCATCCCCACCTCTTCGCGGATATCGCCTGGAGCACCCC
>DATBXI010000399.1:0-2673 GCA_036514355.1 Desulfuromonadaceae bacterium | reverse complement strand
GAGGACGAGGAGCAGGACGAGCGGTGGGAGGACGCCCTGCGGCTGGTGGCCGAGACCCGCCAGGCCAGCATCTCCATGGTGCAGCGCCGCCTGCGCATCGGCTACAACCGGGCCGCCCGCATCATCGAGATGATGGAGCGGGAGGGGATGGTGGCCCCCAGCGACGGCACCAGCAAGCCGCGGGAGATCTACACGGACATCATCAACGCCTATCTGAATTCGCAGCTGACCAGGTAGGCAACTGCTGAAAACCGGCCTCTCACAAAGCTCGCAGAGGCACAGAGAAAGTCAAAGGCAATGGAACGCGGAAAAGGCCGGATTATGACGGATTTTCGCGGATAAGCCATAGTAGAAAATAGATTTAAAATCTGCGTAAATCCGTCGCATCCGTGCAGATCCGCGTTCTATTGCAGTTAAGGTTTTCCCAAGGGGCTTTTATGACCATTAACGCCGCCGCCATCCAATTCAACGTCCAGCAGGGCGACGTGGACGCCAACCTGGCCCATGTGCGTGAGGCCCTGAAACGCGCCGCCGGCCGAGGTGCCAACCTGGCAGTGCTGCCGGAGATGTGGTCCACCGGGTTCGCGTACCGGGACCTGAACGAACTGGCCCTGCGGACCCAGGGGATCGTGGAGGAACTGCTGGCGCTCTCCCGCGACCTGAAGCTGGTGATTGTGGGGAGCATGCCCGAGCCCAACGGCAGCGGCAAGGTCTTCAACACCATATTTCTGGCCGACAACGGCGAACTGGCGGGCATCTACCGCAAGATGCACCTCTTTTCCCTGCTGGGCGAGGACCGGGCCTTTGCCGGCGGCGATACGTGGCTCCTGGCGGAAACCAGCATCGGCAAGGTCGGGGTGATCATCTGTTACGACCTGCGCTTCCCCGAACTCTCCCGCCGCCTGGCAGTGGAGGGGGCCCGGGTGATCTGTGTGCCGGCCCAGTGGCCCAAGCCGCGCCAGGAGCACTGGCGCACCCTGGTCCGGGCCCGGGCCATCGAAAACCAGCTCTTCATGGTGGCCTGCAACGCCTGCGGCCTGATCGGCAAGCTGGATTTCTTCGGCATGAGCATGATCGTCGACCCCAAGGGGGAAGTGCTGACCGAGGCGGGGGAGGAGGCGTGCGAGATCCTCGCTCCCCTGGACATGCAGGCCATGGCCGACTGGCGCGCCCAGATCCCCTGTTTCAACGACCGCCGGCCGGAACTCTATTGAAATTTTGAATCCGCAACGCCACATGGCGTCTCGGGTTCAGCAAAATTCGGCTTGACTTGGTTTCTTGATAGGACTAGTTTTTTATCTTTGAATTCAACCCTCGGAGGTGCTTTTCGTGGCCTTGGTAACCGGCGCCGGCATCGTCGTCAAGATCGTCCTGCTGCTTCTGATCTTTTTCTCGGTGGTCTCGTGGGCCATCATCCTGTTCAAGCTGTTCCAGATTTACCGTGCCAACAGTGAATCGGAACGTTTCATGGACTTTTTCTGGAAGTCCAAGCGCTTCGACGCCATTGCCTCCCAGGTCGATCGTTTCGCCAATTCTCCCCTGACCGTGCTCTTCAACGAAGGGTACGGCGAATTGAAAAAGGTGGTGGAAGGCGAGAGCGGCAGGGTCGACAGCAGCGTGCTCAGCACCGATCTGGGCGGCGTTGAGAACGTCTCCCGCGCCCTGCGCCGGGCCACCAACTCCGAGATCACCCGTCTGGAACGATACACCACCTTCCTGGCCACCACCGGTTCCACCTCCCCCTTCATCGGGTTGTTCGGCACGGTCTGGGGGATCATGACCGCCTTTGAGGGGATCGGCAAGACCGGCTCCGCATCCCTGGCCGTGGTGGCGCCGGGTATCGCCGAGGCGCTGATCGCCACGGCCATCGGCCTGGTGGCTGCCATCCCGGCTGTCATGGCCTATAACCACTTCCAGCACAAGATCCGCGTGCTGGTCAAGGAGATGGACAGCTTCTCCACCGAGTTCCTCAACATCGTGCAGCGCAACATCGCGGGGAAATAGCCATGGCAATGGGCGGACATGATGACGACAGGAGCACGATGTCCCAGATCAACGTCACCCCGCTGGTGGACGTCATGCTGGTGCTGCTGGTGATCTTCATGGTCACCGCACCCATGATGCAGCAGGGGGTGCAGGTCAACCTTCCCAAGGCCGATACCAAGGCCATGACCCAGGCCGAAGAGACCGTGGTGGTGACCGTGGACAAGACGGGCCGGACCTTTATCAACAAGGACGAGGTCCCGGCCGGCGACCTGCGCAACCGGCTCACCGCCATGTTCGCGAACCGCGCCAAGAAAGAGGTCTTCCTCAAGGCCGACTCCACGGTGCCGTACGGTGACGTGGTCAGGGCCATGGCCGACATCAAGGGTGCGGGCATCGAGCGTCTCGGCATGGTGACGGAACCGTCGCAGAAATAATGATCGCAAGGCCCGCTTCAGCGGACACCGGTCTGGGTGTCAGTTTCATCTGTTCCGCCGTCATTCACCTGGCGGTTTTTTTGTTGGTAATCTGGTTGGGGCGTCTGGTTCCGGAAAGCACTAACCTTCAGGAAACCTACTACGTGGATGTGGTCGACCTGCCGGTGGCGGAGCCGCGGGCCGGCAGCTCCACCCAGAAGGGCAATGACAGCGCGCAGGCGCCCCCGCCTCCCGTAACGCCGGAAAGCCCCAT
>DATBXI010000398.1:0-3059 GCA_036514355.1 Desulfuromonadaceae bacterium | reverse complement strand
AGCCCTTGCCCACGGCGACGGCGGTGACGCCGGCGCGGAAGGTCAGGTAGGCGAGCAGCATGGCCGCCACGGCGGTCACAGCGTAGGTCTCGAAGAGGTCGGCCGCCATGCCGGCGCAGTCGCCCACGTTGTCGCCCACGTTGTCGGCGATAACAGCCGGGTTGCGGGGGTCGTCTTCGGGGATGCCGGCTTCCACCTTGCCAACCAGGTCGGCGCCCACGTCGGCGCCCTTGGTGAAGATACCGCCACCCAGACGGGCAAAGATGGAGATCAGAGAGCCGCCGAAGCCCAGGCCCACCAGTTGGCCGACGACCTCTTTGACCGGGGCACCCGGCATGAGTTTCTGCAGCACCATGTAGTAACCGGCCACGCCCAGAAGGCCGAGGCCGACGACGAGCATGCCGGTGATGGCGCCACCCTTGAAGGCCACGTTAAGGGCCTTCACGATGCCGCTTTTGGCGGCCTCCGTGGTGCGCACGTTGGCGCGGACCGACACGAACATGCCGATGAACCCGGTCAGGCCGGAGAAGAGCGCACCGATGGCAAAGCCCACAGCGGTCTTGACCCCCAGGGTGGCGAACAGGGCGATGAACATGACCACGCCCACCACGGCGATGATGGTGTACTGGCGTTTCATGTAGGCGCCGGCGCCTTCCTGGATGGCCGCCGCGATCTGGCGCATCCGCTCGTTACCCTGGGGCAGCCCCAGGATCCACTGGGCCGATACCAAACCGTAGGCGACCGCCGCCACGGCGCAGACCAGGGCAAAAATGACTGCGTACTGTTCCATGCTTCAATTCCTCCTCTGTATAGTTGCAGCTTGTTTAAGGCTCGAATGCCGGACGCAAAAACGAAAAATTGTTACTGTAAACAAGCTTATTTGTCAACCGTTTATTTAGTCTCATGCGTGCGTGTTGAAACCCTGGCGTCTTCCATGCTATAAAGACGCCTATACTTATTTGTTCAGCAGGAGACCCCGCCATGAAAAGCCCGATTAGTTTTGCCCTGCTCCCGCTCGTTCTGGTGTTCGCCGGTTGCGCCAGCCAGGGCTCGCTGGATATGGTCCGTAACGATGTGGATGCCATCAAGACCCGCCTGTTTTCAGTGGAACGGGACCTGGGGGGAACCCGCGAGGAAGCCACGGAGCGCCTCGGAGCGATGGACAAAAGCTTCAAGACCGACGTTGCCTCCGTGCGCAAGCTCTCGGCCGACATCCAGGCCAACATCGACAGCGTCAGGACCGAGATGCAGGCATTGAACGGGAAGCTCGACGACATTGCGCTGTCGGCCAAGAAACCTTCCGAAGATCTGCAGCGCTTCCGCGAAGATGCCGACAAGCGGATCATCGCCCTGGAAGACCGCGTCGTGAAACTCCAGGCAGCGGTTGACGAGCTCAACAAGCGCAGCACAGCGCAGCCCCAGCAGAAAGAGGCCGCTCCCACGCCTGATGCCCTCTACATGAAGGGGTTGGAGACCTTCAAGGCCGGCGACATGGCCGGGGCGCGGGATATCTTCACCAAGTTCCTGGAACAATATCCCAAGGAAGATCTGGTGGCCAACGCCCATTACTGGATCGGCGAGACCTACTACAGTGAAAAGAACTACGAGCAGGCCATCCTCGCCTTCCAGGAGGTGATCAAAAACCATCCCCAGAAGGATAAGGTGCCAGCGGCCATGCTCAAGCAGTCCATGGCGTTCAAGGCCATCAAGGACACCAAGAGCGCGAGATACGTGCTGAAGAAGCTGATGGAGGAATATCCCAAGTCAGATGAGGCCAAGAAGGCCAAGGAACTGCTGAAGGGGATCAAATAGGGGCTATTCAGATATCTAACACGAAACGGGGCGACTCTTCACGAATCGCCCCGTTTTTTTGTTTCAGCCCGAACCTGGTGAATGAATCTTATAGAACACCCTTGGTGGACATGACCCCTTCCACCCGCGGATCGAGCTGGGTGGCCGCGTCCATGGCACGGGCAAAGGCCTTGTAGCAGGCCTCGATGATGTGATGCACGTTGCAGCCGTACATTACGTTGATATGCAGGTTCAGACCACAGTGGTTGGTGAATGCCTGGAAAAATTCCCGCGCCAACTCCACGTCGAACTCGCCGATCTTCACCTTGGGCAGGTTCACGTTATACACCAGGTACGGCCTGCCCGAGATGTCCACGGCCACGGAGGCCAGGGTTTCGTCCATGGGCACCGTGGTCTGGCCGTAGCGCCGGATCCCCTTTTTATCCCCCAGCGCCTGCTTGAAGGCCTCGCCCAGGACGATGCCGATGTCCTCCACCGTGTGGTGGAAGTCGATATCGATGTCGCCCGTGGCCTCCACCTCCAGGTCGAACAGACCGTGACGGGCGAACAGGTTGAGCATGTGGTCGAGGAACGGCACCGAGGTGCAGATCGCGGCCTGACCCGTGCCATCCACTTCCAGCGAAAGCTTGATCCTGGTTTCCTTGGTAATGCGTTCTATCGTGGCAGTCCGTGCCATGACGCCTCCTTTGATCAACCGATTTCAGTAATTGCCGCCAGGGTCCGCTCCATCTCCTCCCGCGTGCCGATGGATATGCGCAGGCCGTGGGCCAGCAGCGGATCGGTAAAGTGACGCACCAGGATCTTGCGGTCGTACAGGCCGTCATACACCCGCTGGCCGTTCCGGTCGGACGGGCTGGCAAAGACATAGTTGCCATGGGACGGGATCACATGATACCCCAGGGCCCGCAACCGGTCCGCAAACCAATCCCTCGTCTCCCTGATCCGCCGGGTGCTTTCCCGGAAATACACCTGGTCCCTGAGCGCCGCCAGGCAGGCGGCCTGGGCCAGCCGGTCCAGGTTGTAATGATCGCGGATCTTGTCCAGGGCCGCGACGATCTCAGGCCGGGCAACGGCCAATCCCAGGCGCATGCCGGCCAGGGCATAGCTCTTGGAGAGGGTGCGGGTCACCACCACGTTCGGGCACCGCTTGACCAGTTCCAGGGCGTTGGCGTCGGCAAAGTCGGCATACGCCTCGTCCACCACCAGCAGGCCGCTGCAGCGGCTGGCCAGCTCCGCGATGTACTCCG
>DATBXI010000397.1:0-2020 GCA_036514355.1 Desulfuromonadaceae bacterium | reverse complement strand
CTGGTGGAATTCCAGATCAGCGGCGGCACCGACGCCATCGTCCCCTGCGGCACCACCGGCGAGTCGTCCACCCTGGATTACGAGGAGCACGACCGGGTGATCGAGATCGTGGTGCAACAGGTGAACAAGCGGGTCCCGGTCATCGCCGGCACCGGCTCCAACTCCACCGCCGAGGCGATCGAGATGTCGCAGCACGCCAAGAAGCTGGGCGCTGACGGCTGCCTGCTGGTCACCCCCTACTACAACAAGCCGACCCAAGAGGGGCTCTACCGCCACTACATGGCCATCGCGGACGCCGTGGCTATCCCCCAGGTGCTCTACAACGTGCCCGGCCGCACCGGCGTCAACCTGCTCCCCGAGACCGTGGCCCGGCTGGCGGAACACAAGAACATCGTGGCCATCAAGGAGGCCACCGGCTCTCTCCAGCAGGCCTCGGAAGTCCTGGCCCTGTGTGGCGACAAGATCGACGTTCTCTCGGGTGACGACTTCATAACCTTCCCCATGATGGCCTGCGGCGCCAAGGGGGTCATCTCGGTCACGGCCAACATCATGCCCGGCGAGATCGCCGCCCTGGTGGACGCCTTCTGTGCCGGCGACCTGGAAAAGGCGCGCCAGCTGCACCTGAAGACGCTCAAGATCAACAACGCCATGTTCATCGAGAGCAACCCGGTGCCGGTCAAGACCGCCCTGGGGCTGATGGGCAAGTGCTCCGACGAGGTCAGGCTGCCGCTGGCGCCCATGAGCGAGGCCAACAAGGCCAAGCTGGCCGGGATCATGAAAGAGTACAACCTGATTTAAAAATCATAAATCTGCCACAGAGACACAGAGGCACAGAGATTCACAGAGGAAATCAAATGCTTTTGAGGTGTTAACCCCAAAAAAGATTTTGTTTTCTCTGTGTCTCCGTGTCTCTGTGGCAGAAGTCAAAGGATTATCGCCATGATCAAGATCGCCGTTTGCGGCGCTGCGGGCCGCATGGGACAACGCATCATCAACGCCGTAGTGGAGGCCGAAGGGGTCGAGCTCTCCGGCGCCCTGGAACGCCCCGGCCACCCGCTGGTGGGGCAGGACGCGGGGCTGATCGCCGGGTGCGGCGCCCTGGGGGTGCTGCTCTCCGACGACCTGAACGCCGTGATCGCCGGGTGCGACGCGCTGATCGACTTCACCGCCCCTAAGGTGTCGCTCAAGAACTTGGAGGCGTGCGGCCTGCAGAAGAAGGCCATTGTGATCGGCTCCACCGGCTTCACCCCCGAGGAACGCGCCCTGGCGGCCGAACTGGCCCGGGACATCCCGGTGGTGCTCGCCCCCAACATGTCGGTGGGGGTCAACGTCTGCTTCAAGATCCTCAAGGACATCGCCCGGACCTTGGGGGACGACTTTGACGTGGAGATCGTGGAGGCCCATCACCGGCTGAAGAAGGACGCCCCGTCAGGCACGGCCGTGCGCATGGGCGAGGTGGTGGCCGAGGCCCTGGGGCGCGACTACAACAAGGTGGCCAACTGCCACCGCGAGGGCATCACCGGCGAGCGGACCCGCGAGGAGATCGGCATGCAGACCATCCGCGGCGGCGACATCATCGGCGAGCACACGGTCTACTTCATCGGTATGGGGGAGCGGATCGAGCTGTCCCACCGCGCCATGACCCGCGACATGTTTTCCCGCGGCTCGGTGCGCGCCGCCAAATGGGTGGTATCCCAGCGGCCGGGGCTGTACGACATGCAGGACGTGCTGGGACTGCGCTAGCGGGAGCCGGTACCGGCAGGAGGTTCACATCGTACGCCATCATCGCAACGGAGCGATCGCCCGGCCATGGACCCCGTAGCTACCCCCATTCGACGCAGCATCACCTTCAGGATGACCATGGCGGTCTGCGTCTTCGTTGTCCTGTTCCAGTCGCTGCTGGCCGTCATGGGGCTCCTGTATTTCAAGCGCGAGTTCCAGCAGACCATCACGGACCAGCAGTTCACCATGTTGACCGTGATCAGCCAGAACATCGACCAGAAGCTGCGGAGTTCTCAGA
>DATBXI010000396.1:0-7250 GCA_036514355.1 Desulfuromonadaceae bacterium | reverse complement strand
TATATGAGGCCCCTTTGTAGTTGATATCTTTATTTATGGTTGGCAACATTATTTTTACATACAACACACACATCACTGCCCGGTTTCCTACTCCACCGTCACCGACTTGGCCAGGTTGCGCGGCTGGTCCACATCGGTCCCCTTGAGCACGGCGATGTGGTAGGCCAACAGCTGCAACGGCACCGAGAGCAGGAGCGGGTCCAGGTCCTCGTCCAGGGCCGGGATAGGGATCACCTCCTCGACCCTTCCGGCCACCTCGTCGTCACCCGCCGTGCACAGGGCGATCACCCGGCCGCCCCGGGCGATGACCTCCTCCATGTTGGACAGGGTCTTCTCGAAGGCGCTGTTCTTCGGCACCAGCATCACCACCGGCACCTCCTCGTCGATCAGGGCGATGGGACCGTGCTTCATCTCACCGGCCGGATAGCCTTCGGCATGGATATAGGATATCTCCTTGAGCTTGAGCGCACCCTCCAGGGCTATGGGGAAGTTCCTGCCCCGTCCCAGGTAGAGGAAGTCGCGGGCGTGCATGTATTTCTTGGCCACCCGCTCCACCGCATCGTTGAGGGTAAGCACCTCCTCCAGCAGGGCCGGCCCCCGCTTGAGGGCCGCGATCATGCGCTGGCCGCTGGCCGCGTCCAGGGCGCAGACGGCGCGCCCCAGGCGGATGGCGAACAGGTACAGGGCGGTCAGTTGGGTGACGAACGCCTTGGTGGAAGCCACGCCGATCTCGGGGCCGGCATGGGTGTAGATGACGCCGGTCGATTCGCGGGCAATGGAGGAGTCCACCACGTTGCAGATGGCCATGTTCATGGCCCCCCGCGACTTGGCCTCCCGCAGGGCCGCCAGGGTGTCGGCCGTCTCGCCCGACTGGGAGATGACCATCACCAGGGTGGTGTCGTCGATGACCGGGTTGCGGTAGCGGAACTCGGAGGCGATGTCCACCTCCACCGGGATGCGGCAATGCCCCTCGATGTAGAACTTGCCCACCAGGGCCGCATGCCAGGAGGTGCCGCAGGCCACGATGATGATCCGCTTGATGGAGGCCAGCTGGCGGTCGCTGAAAGCCAGGTCCTCCAGGTAGACGTCCCCCTCCGCCTCCAGCAGGCGGCCGGCGATGGTGTCCCGTACGGCCCGCGGCTGCTCGTGGATCTCCTTGAGCATGAAGTGCTTGTATCCCCCCTTTTCGGCCATCAGGGGGGACCAGTCGATGTGGCGCGCCGGCTTGTCCAGCGGCGTGCCGGCAATGGTGGAGAAGCACACCGAACCGTCGTTGAAGACGGCCATCTCACCATCCTCCATGAAGACCATCTCGCGGGTGTAGGCCAGGATGGCGGGGATGTCGGATGCCACGAAGAACTCGTCCGAACCCAGGCCCACCACCATGGGAGAGCCTAGCTTGGCGGCGATCAGGGTGCCGGGCTCGCGCTCGTTGAGGATGCAGACCGCATAAGCGCCCCGCAATTCCGCCAGGGCCAGGCGCACCGCCTGCTCGAAGTGGGGGACCGCCTTGAGCTTCTCCTCCACCAGGTGGGAGATGACCTCGGTATCGGTTTCGCTCTTGAAGCTGTGGCCGCTCTGCCTGAGCGCTTCCTTGAGCTGCAGGTAGTTCTCGATGATGCCGTTGTGTACCACGATGATCGGCCCGGCCTTGTGGGGATGGGCGTTGATCTCCGAGGGGCGGCCGTGGGTGGCCCAGCGGGTGTGGCCGATGCCGATGGAACCGGCCAGGGGCTGCTCCCGCAGCAGGTTCTCCAGGTTGACCAGCTTCCCCTCGCTGCGCCGGATGCCGGTGTCCCCCTCTGCCAGGGTGGCGATGCCGGCCGAGTCATAGCCGCGATATTCCAGTTTTTTCAAGCCTTCCAGAATGACGGGCGTGGCTGCCTGCCCGCCGATATAACCGACAATTCCGCACATTCAGTTTGCCTCCGATGATGATAACTACTCCGCATTGCTGCCCTCCCCTTGAAGGGGGAGGAATCCATAATCGTCCCTTCACGCCCCTGCCGTGGGGGCGGGGGCACAGGGCTCGCCATTCAGCTGGGGCACCTGCACCACCAGCAGGAACAGGCCGAGGCGGGTCAGGACGTCGGTGAACTTCTCGTAATCCACCGGCTTGGTGACATAGCAGTTGCACCCCAGGTCGTAGCAGGTGCGGATCTCCCGGGGATCATCGGTCGTGGTCAGCATGATCACCGGCATGTTCTTCAACTCGGGCGCCCCTTTGACCCGTTTCAGCACCGCCACGCCGTCCACCCTGGGCATGCGGATATCCAGGAGCAGCAGGTAGGCCCGGCCGGGTTCCCTGCGAGGCACATCCCCGGCAGGCGGAGCGAAGAAGAAATCCAGCGCCTCCTGGCCGTCACGGAAGCGGATGAGCGGATTCCGCAAACCGGCCTCGTGCAGGTTGTCCATGATCAACTCGGCATGGCCGTCGTCATCTTCGGCGATCAGGATGGTGACTTCCTTTTTGGAACCCGCGTTCATTGGTGCACCTCCCCTGTGTCTCCCTGCGTCCGATCCTCCTCCGGCGGCCTGGGCAGCACCACGTAGAAACGGCTGCCGCTGTCCGGTGCGGATTCAACCCATATGGAGCCCCCCAGCCGGTCCACGATGCGCCGCGCCGTCGTCAGCCCCAGCCCTTCACCCGGGCTCTCCTGGGGATTGAGGCGGTGAAAGATCTCCCAGATCTTGTCCTGCTGGTCGGGCGGGATGCCGATCCCGTTGTCCTCCACGCAGTAGCGCACCCCTTCATCGGTCTCCTCGCTGAAGACGCGGACCTGCAGGGGGCGGAGCGGAGAGCGGTATTTGACGGCATTGTCCAGCAGATTGCTGAAGATTTGGGTAACCTGCATGGCGTCGGCCAGGCATGGCGCCAGAGACCCCAGCTCCACCTTCGCGCCGACGGATTCGATCTGATACGTCATGGACGAGACTATTTTCGCCAAGATTGCCCGCATGTCAAGTCTTTCAAAGCAGAGGGCGGCCCTGCCCAGCCGCGACAGCCGCAACAGGCCGTTCAGCAGGGCATCCATCCGCTCCGCGCTGCCGGCTATGAAACCCAGGGATTTGGGGATGGTTTCCCTGAGGAGCGTCTCGAATTGCGCCCGCTGCCGGGCATCCAGCCCCAGGCCGTCGATGAGCTGCTCCAGGTCGGCGCAGCTTTTGATCAGCTTGCGGCTGAACCCCTGCACGTTCACCAGGGGCGAGCGCAGGTCGTGGGACGCCACGTAGATGAGCCCCTCCAGCTCCTTGTTCTTCACCTCCAGGGCGCTCATGAGGTGGTCGCGCTGCTGTCCGGTCACCGTATGTTCGGCGATCTCCTGCTTCAACTCCTCGTTGATCCAGGTCAGCTCCCGGGTCCGCTCCTCCACGCGCTGCTCCAGGGCCTCCTTGTCAAAGCTGATCTCCTGGAACTTCTCGCCGAGGGCCCCGGCCATGGCCCGGAAATTGCCGATCAGGTGATCGATCTCCCGCACCATGCTCTCGGGCCAGGCCACCACCTTTTCGTGCACCAGCCGCTCGGGCAGATCGCTGGTGACCTGGGAGAGCCGGGCCAGGGGGGCCACCAGGCGGCGCGAGATGGCAAGCGAAACCGTCAGGGCCAGCACGTTCAGCACCAGCAGGATCAGCAGCGACTTGATATGGTCCCTGAACAACAGCTGTTGATAGGGCGCAAAGGGAGTTTCCACCGTCAGGTTCCAGGCGATGTCGTTGCTCACCGGCGTCCTGAGGATGTAGCGCGACTGCTGGACACGCTGCCAGAGCGGCAGCGGCGATGAGGCGCCCGGCATGCAGCGCTGGATGCTGCCGCTCACCGGGACCAGCGTGCCGTCGGGACAGGGGTCGAATGGCTCCATGGGGGCATAGCGGCTGTCGGTGCTGGTGATGACCCGGTTGGTGTTGTCCACCAGGCTCAGGTGGTGGTGGAGCCTGACGCGCGTGGCGGCCAGCAGGTCCGCGAAGAAGGAGAGCCGGACAGCGGCGGCGGCATACCCCCTGAACTCACCCCCGGAAACAAAGGGGAACGCCAGCGCGATGCCGGAGGTGGCCACGGCGCCGCGGGTGATGAAGATATCGCTGACACAGGGCTTTTGGGTCCGGCGGATGGTCTTGAAATACTCGCGGTCGCTGAAATCCAGGCCGGCGGTGGACTCCCCCTGCTCGTTCCGGTCCGGTGCATAGACCAGCGAACGCCCGCCGGGGGTGCCGATGTAGACCAAAAACAGATCGGGAACGGTGGTGCGGGCGTGCTCCACGGCATGTTGCAGGGAGGGCAGCGACGCCCCGGATGCCGACAGGTCGAGCCCATCGCTCTGCTTCTCCAGCCCGGACAGGGTGAACAGCTGTTTCTGCAGGCTCAGCCGGGTTTCGTACAGGGCCGCCCGCGAGCTCTCCTCCAGACTCGCGTACAGGTCCTGGAGATAGCGGCGCTCGGCGTCCTTGCCGTGGATGACCATGATCACCAGGGTCGGCATGACCACGGCGGCCATCATCAGGTTGAAGATCAGGTTGTGGATCGGGATGGTGCGCCGCTCCGTGTCCCGGCCGATGGCGGTCAGGTGTGGGACATAGGCCAGCAGGATGCTGACCGCCAGGGCATTGGTGATGCCGATCACCGCGTACATCAGCATGGCCGCCACGGTGCCCAGGAGCGGCGCCTGCATGACATGGCGGAAGAAGAGCCACACCAGCGGCGACCCGAGGCAGGCCCAGTACAGGGCGTCGCAGAGGATGACGTTGCGCGGCCTGCCCCGCTTCAGCAGCCACCCCACGAACAGCGGCTCGGCGCAGAGCCAGATCATGGCATAGGGATGGCCGAACAGGACAATGGTCCAGGCAGAGGCTATTACCCCTGACAGGAGCCCCCACCACGGCCCGAACAGGCTCACCACCAGCAGCGTCGCGATGCTGCCGAACAGGTAGTTGAAGCCGGTGAACAGCCCCAGGGCGCAGACATTCCCCACCAGGCCGGCACCCATGAGGGCCGCCAGGAGGATCATGGCCTTTCGGCCGTATGCGGGGCGCTGCCGCTGTACATCCATGGGAATCATCCTTGCCGGGTCTTGTGGAGCAACGCCGCGGATACCGCTGCAACGCGCTTTCGTCTATACCATACTTTGGCGCCCATGATAAGGCGATTCCGCGGACCTGCGGAAAAAAGCGGCGCCTGCCCACTTGCCGGAAAACGGATTTGCGGCTATCATCCCCCCATCTTTTTCGGAGGCATGCCGCGTGAACATAGAGCAGATGAAGGTGGTCCTGACCGAGATCCTGGCCAAGACCGACCTGACCCCCTGCGTGGTGGGACACCGGGGGGTGGGCAAAACCGCCGCCATCATCCAGGTCTGCCGCGAGGCCAACTGGCGCTACGCGTCCCTGCGCCTGGGGCAGATGGAGGTGGGTGACCTGGTGGGCATCCCCTACCGGGAGGGGGAGGTGATGCACTGGTCGCGCCCCTCCTGGTGGCCGGGGGACAACGACCCGCCCACGGTGGTGCACTGCGACGAGTTGAACCGGGCCCAGCAGGAGGACACCCTGCAGGCCATCTTCCAGTTCGTGGAACCCCCCATCGAGGGGGAGCCGCGCGCCCTGCACACCCACCGCCTGGCGCCCCGCCACAAGGTGGTGGTGACCATCAATCCGCCCGACGGCAGCTACCAGGTGGCCACCCTGGACCGGGCCCTGATCGACCGCATGGTCATGCTGTACGTGGAGAGCGATCCGGCCTGCTGGGGCCGCTACGCCGCCAGCCGCGGCCTGGACGAGGGGGTGCGCCGCTTCCTGGGGGCCAACAGCGGTCTCCTGGCCCGGCAGGGGGCGCCCATGGACCTGCGGATGGAACCGACCGAGCGGGCCTGGGAGATGATCAGCACCCTGCGCCGGCACTGCCGTTTCCCCGGTGACCTGGAAATGGAGGTCTATGCGGGCATCGTGGGCCACGAGGCGGCCATCGTGTTCATGCGCTGGCTGACGGACCAGCGCCACCGCCCCCTCACCGCCGCCGAGATCCTGGACAGCTGGGCGGAGGTGGCCGTACAGGCGGAGCGCCAGCGGGACGATGTCCAGGCCGCCACCATGGGGGACCTGACCGCCACCCTGCAGGCATCGCCCCAGCTCACCCCCGGCCAGGAAGAGAACCTGGTGGCCTACATCGCCGTGCTCCCCCGGGACCTGCGCTTCGGCCTGATCAAGTCCCTGCTCAAGATCCCGCCGGTTGCCCAGGCCATCAGCCGGGACAAGTACGACGCGGTGGTATTTGACGCCATCCGGGCCATGGCCGAAGAGGCCGGGCGCCAGGGGTAGTCCCGCCGCGCCCACCGATTCAAGTTACCAACACCAGAAGGAGACCATGCATGAAACGCATCATCATCTGTTTGCTCACCCTGTCCCTGGCCGCCACCGCTGCCGCCTCCGACTCCATCAGCATCGGCGCCCGCGCCGGCGCGGTCACCGGCCGCGACAGCACCTATACCGAGGCCTTTGCCGACCTGCACCTGAACCGGCTGGTCTCCATCGGCGCCACCCTGGCCTATGTGGCAGTGGACCGGGAGCATGCCACTACCGTGAAACGCGACGAGTCCATACCCATCACGGCCCTGTTCAAGCTCCACGCGCCGATTCCCGTTCTCCAACCCTATGCCGGCCTGGGCGCGGCCCTGGTCTTCCACGACGAGCGCGGCGTCAAGGGGACGCCCGTGGCCCTGGTGGGCGGAGACATGAGGATCGCCACGACCCCGCTGTTCCTGAACATCGAATACCGCCGGCAGTTCGACGACGAGTTGAACATCCTGGCCGGGGGCATCGGGATCAGGTTCTGAACGGCCCGTGCTCGTGAAGTACAACGCCCCGCCGGTGCTCTGCCGGTGGGGCGTTCATGTTTGACCCCGGAGAGGTTCCCCTTGACTTTTGGACCAAACGGTCCCAATATCCCCCCATGACCTACGGACGCCCGCTGGCATACGACCCCGACAGGGCGCTGGACGCCGCCATGCAGCTGTTCTGGCTGCACGGCTACGAGGCAACCTCGCTCCAGGACCTGCTCCAGGCCATGGGGCTGTCCAAGAGCAGCCTGTACCAGGGATTCGGCGGCAAGAAGGAGCTGTTCCTGCGCTGCGTCAACCGGTATTGCGAGGAGATGGCCACAAAGCTGCAGGCCCTTCTCGACGAGGCGGGATCGGGGCTGGCGTTCATCGAGACGGTGCTGCTGAACTCCGCATCCGAGGCGCAGCGAATCGATCTGCGCCGGG
>DATBXI010000395.1:0-3338 GCA_036514355.1 Desulfuromonadaceae bacterium | reverse complement strand
TGTCGGGCAATGTCCAGCGGCGGATGCACCTTGACCGTGATCCTGCCCGGCCGGGGAAGCCGTTTCCCCTTGGGATAGACGAAAAAGGCCCCGCTGATGGTGATGGGAACGATCGCTGCCCCGGTCATGGCCGCCAGCATGGCCGCTCCCGGCTTCCCCTCGTTGGGGAGCCCGCTGCGGGAGAGCCTCCCCTCGGGGAATATTCCCAGCAGTTCACCCTGCTCCAGCGCCTCCCGCGCCAGCCGGAAGGTCTCCTTGTCCACACCGCGCTGGGACACCGGTATGGCGCCGCACCCCTTGATGAAGAACCCCAGGACGTTATGGCGGTAAAAGCTGCGGGTGATCAGGAAGCGCACCGGCCGGAGGGTGCAGTAGCCCACCAGCATGGAATCCAGGTAGCTGGTGTGGTTGGCGCACAGGATGGCCGGTCCCGTGGTGGGAATGTGCTCCCTTCCCTTCACCTCGACCCGGTGGAAAAGGCGCAGGTAGGGGATGAAGATGATTCGCATGAGGAGATAGATCACGGCGCCTCCGCCCGGCACTGGTCGGCCTGGATGAAGCGCCCGCCGAAAAAGCAGAACAGTCCGGCCAGGAGGATGGCCGCGGGGGTGATCAGCAGGGCGCGGCGCAGGTCGGAGATGTCGGAGAGGCGCCCGAGGATGGCGGGGGAGACGGCGTCACCCAAGGCGTGGATGAAGAAGATGTTGACGCTGAATGCAAAGGCCCTGACGCCGGGGCGGGTGACGTTGACGATCACCGTGTTGAGCGGCCCGGTATTGAGGAACAGGAAGAACTCGGCCACGAACATGGCGGCCAGGCAGAGCGGGAGCGAGGGGGTCAGCAGGGCCCAGGCCGCGGCCGGCACGCCGATCAGGAAGCCCCACCCCGACACGCTCAGGTAACCGGCCGGCGAGCGCTGCTGGAAGTAATCACCCAGCCTGCCGCCGGCAAGGGTGCCGCCGATCCCGGCCACCACCGTGATCGCCCCGAAGATGGTGTTGGCCCGCCCCACATCCAGGCCGTGCATGCGAAAGAGAAAGGTGGGGAGCCACTGGGCCAGCCCCCCCAGGGCAAAGGTCATGGCGGCCATGGCCAGGGTGGTGATCACAAAGGAGCGGTTAGCAAACAGGCCGCCCCAGCCCCTTGCTGCCGGGCCTCCCCCGGCGTCGTCACCGTTCCGGCCGGGCTCGGCCAGCCGCCAGAGGGGGAGGGTCAGGGCCAGTCCCGGCACCCCCACCATCAGGAATGCGGCCCGCCAGCCGAAGCGCTGCCCCAGGAGCCCCCCCAGCAGATACCCCAGGGCGCTTCCCACCGGGATGGCCAGGAAGAAGTAGGACAATACTCGGCCGCGCCGCTGCCGTTCGAAGCTGTCGGCCACCAGGCCGGGGGAGATGGTGCCGAAGGCCGCCTCTCCCACTCCCACCAGGGTGCGCGCCAGCAGCAGGGAACGGTAGCCGGCGGAGAAGCCGGCCCCCAGGGTGGCCAGGCTCCAGGCCGCCAGGGCGCCCGCCGCCACGCGGGTGCGCCGGAAGCGGTCGCCGATCATGCCGAAGAGCGGGGCAGACAGCATGTAACAGACCATGAAGGCGCTCCCCAGAAGGCCGAGCGCCGTGTCGGACAGCCCCAGGTCCTGCTTGATCAGGGGAAAGACCGCGTAGATCACCTGCCGGTCGATGTAGTTGAGCAGGTTGACGCCGAGCAGCAGCATCAGGATCGCGTTGGCCGAGCGGCGGGTGTCAGGCATGGCTGCCCCGGAAAGGGGGGATCCCCCAAAAACGCTCACCGCAGAGGACGCGGAGGATCGCAGGGTACCAGCAAAGGATTGAGCACAAGCGGTATGGAGCACGTTGAATGTGATGTGAGGTGATCAAAATGAAGTCCCTCTGCGTCCTCTGCGGTGCAATGGTTTATCAGGACAGGAGCGCATCGATCTGTCGCAACCCTTCCAGTGCCCCGCAGGCCAGGGAGACGTGGGGCGCCAGTATTTCCGGCTCGCGGGGGTTGATGCGGATCACCGTTGCCCGGTCGTGGCGCCATCCCAGGCGCTCCGAGGTGGCACGGATGGTGGGAATGGCCGTGCCCGCCCCCAGCTCGATCACCGCCATGGGCCTGTCCGCATGCTCCGCCAGGAAACTCTCGAAACGCCCCTCCTGGGTTGAGGTGCGGTCGGACAGCCAGGACCAGTCCCCGAACATGAGGATGTTGGGGCGGCTCACCCCGCCGCAGTGGGGGCAGGTGGGGACGTGAGCGGCGCGCATGGTGGCCTCGTCCACCGGGATGGTCTCGTCATTGGGCCAGATATGGTCGCAACAGGGGCGCAGGCATTGCAGCCAATGGATCGAGCCGTGCACCTCCAGGATACGATCTTCGTTGAAACCCGCCTTCTGGAACTGGCCGTCCACGTTGGATGTGACGACAAAATACGTCGCGTTGTTCCGCTCGATCCAGCGCTGGATGATGTGGAAACCTTCGTGGGGCACCGTCGCGCGGTAGAGGTTGGTGCGATGGCCGTAAAAGCCCCAGCCAAAGGCCGGGTCGCGTTGGAAATGGGCCGGGTTGGCGGCCTCCACGAAGGAGAGCCCCAGCCGGGCATAGGGTGGGTACGCCTGCCAGAAGCCCTGGTTGCCGCGGAAGTCGGGCAAACCCGAGTCCACCCCCATCCCCGCTCCGGCGGTGATGACGAAGGCCTCGGCCGTCTCGATGATACGGGCTGCCTTTTCGATCATATGCGTCTCTCGCTCTGTGCCGTCCCCACCATGCGGAGACCCTTTCCCCATGGGTGCGGCCCGTTCAGATTACCGCACACCACCCCTGCCCGCAACAGATAAGTGGTGCAGCGCCCCAGATAGTGGCCCATTCAGGCTGCGGAGTGTGGTACAGTGGATTCCGAAAAACATCGGCTTTACCCGAGGAAAGAGAAACGCATGACGATACGATGGTTTCCGGGACACATGGGCAAGTCCCTCGAGCAGGTTTCCGAACTGGTGCGAAAGACGGATGTGATTATTGAAGTCCTGGATGCCCGTCTTCCCTATTCCAGCTCGAACCACCTGCTGGAGGAGATTCGCAGGAACAAGCCCTGCATCAAGGTGCTGAACAAGAAGGACCTGGCCGATCCCGTTGTCACCAAGGCCTGGGTCAAGACGTTCGAAACCCGGGCCGGGATCCGCGCCCTGCCGCTATCGGCCAAGCAGCATGCCGAAGCAAAACAGTTGGTCACGCTCTGCCGGCAGTTGGCGCCCAATCGGGGCAAGCCGGGGTGGCCGCTGCGGGTCATGGTGGTAGGCATTCCCAATGTGGGCAAATCAACGCTGATAAACACCCTGGCGGGAAAGAGC
>DATBXI010000394.1:0-2657 GCA_036514355.1 Desulfuromonadaceae bacterium | reverse complement strand
ACTACGCCTGGTTCGTGGCCCCGAAACCGGGGTCCTACGACCTGTTCTGCTCCCAGTACTGCGGCACCGGCCACTCGGCAATGATCACCACCGTGGAGGCCCTGCCCGAGGCGGAGTTTGCGGCCTGGCTGCAGGGCGCGGGAAAAGAGCATCCCGGCCATGAACTGCTGGAGCGGCACGGCTGCCTGGGATGCCATTCACTGGACGGCACCCCCCGGGTGGGACCGACCTTCAAGGGAATCTGGGGCCGGAAGGAAACCGTGGTCACCAACGGGGCGGAACGGGGCATCACCGTGGACGAGGCCTATCTGCGCCGCGCCATCCTGGAGCCCCAGGCCGATGTGGCCAAGGGCTTCCCTCCGGTCATGCCCCCCTTCAAGGGTGTGCTCACGGAGGCGGAGATCAGCCAGATCATCGCATTCCTGCGGAGCGGCGGCGCCGAGGAGGCCCTGAAGCCTGACGGCGGCCGGCTGGCCAAGGAGAAGGGATGCCTCGCCTGCCACTCGCTGGATGGCAGCCGCGGCGTCGGCCCCACCTTCAAGGGGCTCTACGGCAGCAAGGTCAGGGTAACTAAAAACGGCACACCCATCATTGTCACTGCCGACGAGGCATACCTGAAGGAGATGATCCGCAAGCCCGGAGCGCTGGTTGTCGAGGGGTTCCCACCGATCATGCCGACCTTCCCCGACCTGAAGGATGACGAGGTTGAGGCGCTGGTGGAATTCATCGAGGGGATCAAGTGATGCGCCCCCTGCGCAGGCTGTTCCGCCCCCGGCTGGCGCTCTTGAACGGCGTCAGCGCCACGGCGGGCTATCTGCTCCACCCGGCCGAGGTCCGGGCGATCCACCTCACCCTCCTCTTCTGCGGGGTTACGCTCCTGGCGGCCGGCGGATCGGCCCTCAACCAGGTGCTGGAACGGGACCTGGACGCTATGATGGCCCGCACCCGCCAGCGCCCCCTGCCCCAGGGTGAGCTGACGCCGGTGGCCGCAACCGCTGTCGGAGCATGCGTCATCCTGTGCGGAGTGGCGCTCCTCGCCGTAACCGGCGGCATGCTGCCGCCGCTGCTGGGCGCCGCGGCCCTGGCCTGGTATTTGCTCGTCTACACACCGCTCAAACGGCGCACCCCCTTTGCCCTGGCGCTCGGCGCCCTGTGCGGGGCGCTGCCACCACTCATCGGCTGGAGTCTGGCCGGCGGCGACCCCATGGATTACCGCCCCGTGCTCCTGGCCGGACTGCTGTACATCTGGCAGGTCCCCCATTTCTGGCTGTTGCAGCACCGTCATGCGGACGATTACCGGCGGGCTGGCATTCCACTCGCCGGTGCAGCGAGCCGGGGTGGTGATCGCGCCGGTCTCTCCCGGCTCTGGATCATCGCCCTCATCGCGGGGAGTGCCCTCCTGCCCGCCTTCGGCATCATAGAACGCCACGTTGCCTTCTGGTACATCGCCTTTCCCGTGCCGCTCATCGTCATGACCCTTTTTCGGTTCGAATCCGCCCTGTTCCCCTACCTCAACCTCTTCCCGCTCATGGTGACCATCATCCTCCTCGTGCAGAAATAACGGGACAAACCGCAGCACAAACAGGGTCCAACCAATTTAAGACTTTATCGATCCTCTTTCCGATTTTTATGATACACTGTGTACATAAAAGGGAATGAAAGGGGGGACATATATGAACGCCATCGACTCCATGATGCGAATCGAAGAGGATGGATTGCGGCTGTATGAAATGCTCAGCCAGGAAGCGCCCACTGACGAACTGAAAGAGATCTTCGCCCTCCTGGCGGACAGCCAGAAACGGCACCTGGACATCCTGGTCGGCCTGAAAAAGCGGCTGGGCAGCGTAGATGCCGATGCCATGCCGGTGCCGAACAGCTTCTATCTGAATAACGGGTTCCGCCGCCTGATGAAGAACCGCGATCTCATCGGCACGTTGAAAAACGATCCTGACGGGTTCGGGCATATCGTGACCACCGAGGAAGAGGTTATCCGCGTGCTGGAAGGACTGGCCGCGTGCGAGCCCCATAAGGAAATGTGCAGGATTATGCAGCGGATCGCCAGGGATGAACGGGAACACCTGAGCAGGATCGAGAACATCTACGATTTCATCGAAACACCGCACACCTACCTGGAATGGGGTGAGTTCTCCAACCTGCGCACCTTGTGACGACCAGCCCCATGAAAAACCAGAGCCCCGGACGGGGCTCTGGTTTTTTTTGCAGCCGTCCGGGTTGCACCGATTGATCCCGTTCCAATTTCTTGACCATTATGGTAGATTATAAGCGAACCTCAGAGAAGGGAGAGTGCGCCATGAAAGAGAAGGAATACGATCGTGTATGCTATTACACGGAACAGCGCGAAGAACAGGTGGCGTTGCGTAACGTGAATACCGGCAAGGTCGGGTACTCCTTCGGCTGCACCTATGAAGGGGAGACCGTGCAGATTCGGCTGCCCAACGGCGAACTGGATTCGTGGGAACGGAAGGACTGCGTCGAAGACACATAAATCACAGACATTTTTATTATAACTAAAACCAGAAGGACTTGACTCGATTTTAATCTTGCAATTTCAAGAACAATTGTGTAAATACTGTCAGGGAGTTAGGCAATACAATCCGCCCGCATGCCGCTGAGCCGGCCTTTCGGCGGCGGCCGTG
>DATBXI010000393.1:0-6289 GCA_036514355.1 Desulfuromonadaceae bacterium | reverse complement strand
CGCCGATGCGAAAAGCGGAAAAGCGATCAAGCATGCCGTAGGGGGCAACGCCGCCGTAGACACTCATCAGCAGACGGTTCTTTTCGGACAGGAGCGGAATGCCGCTCGCAGCGGTGAGGTACCCGGAAAGCTTGAGGTAATCTCTGGTGTTGCCCTGGGGATACACCGCTCCACCGTAGTTGGCGTCGGACCAGTTGTTTCGCCGCATGAAGGCTACATCCAGACCGGCCGCGATCCCCGTATGGGGCAGTTCCATCAGGTTGCGCCGCATGCCGTCGTAACGGATCTTGAGCAGGGGACCGTGAACCATGGTGTCGGGGGGGAGCACCACCGAGGGTGCGGTTTCGGCCACGCGTGTGGAGTAAAGATAGCCGGTCTGGTAGTAGAGCTGAACCCGCAGGTCGTTATCGGTCTGGAGGGGGGGCATCGGCAACCGTACTCCCACCCCCATTCTGGCGTTCACCGTTCCCCACTTGATGGAGGTGCCCTTCACCTCCTGCCCGTCGACGATCTCGGCACTGGAGAAGGGGATGGTGGTGTTGTCGAGATGCCCCAGCAGTTGGAGGTGCCAGGATGTGCGGGAGACGTCCAGATCATTGACGACCCCACTGAAAATGCCGCGGACGCGGATGTCATCCCAACGGTGTTTCCAATACAGGGCCGCCATGGGAAGGGCACTGTGCCCGGCGAGGCTTGGTGTGAAAAACATTCCCCCCACGGTCAAGGCAAGGGCGTTGTCCCGGTCGCGGGCCGGGACGTTTACCGAGCGCCCGAAACACTCGATGGTACACTCTTCGCCCGCAAGGGGGGTAAGATAGCTTGGGTAATCGTCAGCCGCGGCCACCCTTCGAGGGGGGGCGAGGATCGAGAACAGGAGGGCGGGCAGCAGGACAACGAGTGTTTTTTTCAAAATGTTCACTGCCGTTTCCACATGCGCAATAAAAAAGCCGGGGCCTCAATATCCTGTGATATTTCGGCAACCCGGCTGTCTCAAGGAGACCCTGTAGGCTTTCCGTCCCATCCTCGCGGATGGTTAAGTAGTATCGTGTATCATCTGCATGCTATGTGTATCGATAGGTACGATCATATGTTTTATTACGGCAAAAGGTCAAGTGATATCAACGATACATGAAAAGCCCACCGCGTAAGCGGTGGGCTTTTGGTAACTGGTTCTTTGTATCCCCTTTTGGAGGATGTTTCCGATTCATGTTGCTATCGGATCTTAGGCTGCGCTATGAACCACCTCTCCTGCCGGGTGGAGTGTCTTCCATAGAGAATGAACCTCCTTTTGACAGTTTTATGCTTCTTTGTGGCTGATTCAACTATACCACCACACCGGCGAATTTACAGTTCGTAAAAATATTCTTCCGGTTCGTTCCATCAGTGACCCACCATCCCTTGCCAACGACAGGCGGCTTTTCTCATGCAGTGATACGCCCCGCGATGATGGTCATGCCGTGCCCAGCTTTCTTTCGAGTCTTTCGATGACCTGGGCAACCGTGGCCTCCATATCGTCTCCGTGCACGCTAAAATAGAAATAACGACCGGTGTGGTTGGACCAGTCCAGATCGGAAACCTGAAGCGGTTCCAGCAACGATGCCATGGCTTCATAGGAAATAAACGGATCGCCGTCGGGCCACGTTCTGTCGAGTTTTGCCTGCTGGCGGTCCGTCAAGGCCACCCTGTATGTTGTGGAATATACCTCCGCCTTCATATGGCGCGCTCCCTTCAAGCTCAATAAAAAGTAAAAGCCCCGGACATATGTCTGAGGCTCATAAAAACAGAAGTGGCATTTGACATTGCCTCATATAAGATTTTTCAGTTCTCATATTTCATACAGTGTCTTAATGCTACTTCCTGATTTCACTATACTACTTTACATCAAAAACACAACATCTATTTCCTATTTCTCCGGTGTGGGACAGACGCAATTTGAAGGTTTCACATTACCGATACACACGCTGGGGTGGCATACTTCCAGTTTCATCGGTTTTGTACTCGTCTTTTCTGCTGTTCCCGACGTGCGCCCGCCTTTCTCAACTGTTGCCATACTAACACCTTCTTTCATGCCGTGTGGGTATCTTGTCTCTGCTACGTATTATTGTATCAAAATACGGTTTTGAATACCTCAAATAATGGAGAGGCGCAGTGGGGGGATGTGGTGGGGTGCGCCCAAGCGCAGCTGTCCTTGGGGCACGCGGTTTATGGCCGTTAGGTACTTGCATTCGTGTGTGCCTGGGTGTAAAAAAACATTAATATGCTGCGCCAGTCCCGTTACGGAGGCTTTCCCCATGCCACTGATCATAAACACGTTCAACGAACGCGTCGGCATTATTACCCTCAACAATTCAGGAACACGCAACAGTCTTTCCAGCGAGTTGCTCAACGAGTTGATCGGGGCGCTGGGCCATTTAGAGAAGCGCCGGGCGCGCGCCGTGATCATCCGTGCGCAGCCGGGGGTTAAGGTCTGGTCTTCGGGGCTCGATATACGCGAATTGCCCATTCCCGGTCGAGACCCGCTTTCGTACAACGACCCCTTGGAGCAGGCGCTGCGTGCGATCCAGCTTTTCCCCGCGCCGGTGATCGCCATGATCGAGGGAAGCGTCTGGGGCGGCGCCTGCGACCTGGCATTCATCTGCGACATCGCCGTCGGTTGCCCGTCCGCAGCCTTTGCCATTACCCCCGCCAAGATCGGCGTGCCCTACAACTCCACCGGCATTCTGCACTTCATAAACGTAGTGGGTCCGCGCCTGGCACGGGAGATGTTCTTCACCGCCAAGCCGATCGACGCCGAGCGCGCATTGCAGGTGGGCATCCTCAACCATCTGGTGCCCACGGAAGACCTGGAGCGTTTTGTTACCGCCATGGCGTCGCAAATCGCCGAAAATTCACCCCTGGCCATTTCGGTCATCAAGGAGCAGCTGCGGCTTCTGGGCAATTCCCACCCCCTGAGTCCCGAAACCTTCGAGCGCATTCAGGGACTGCGCCGAAAGGTCTACGACAGCGCCGACTACCTGGAAGGCAAGAATGCCTTTTATGAAAAGCGTCCACCCAGGTTCACGGGAGAGTAGGCTGCCGCGGGATATGCTCCAGTAGAAAACCAAAAGCCACCGGGAAACCGGCGGCTTTTGAGTTCTGAACATGGTTGACGGGGGCACGGCTTAATTCTCCGGCGGCAGGTGCCCGGTGGTGCGGATATACTCCAGGTCCTCCCGTTTCTTGGCAATGGCCTCGTTGCAATAGGTCCAGATACGATAGCTTTCCACGCCGAGGATGGTGATCCCCGCTCCGATCACGGCCCAGTAGTTGTCGTCCAGCGCTTTGGCAAAGTGGTAGAAGAGGAAGAAGCCGGTGAGGTATCCCACATGGCAGAAGCTGCTGCGGTGTTCCATTGCCATCGTCATGCGGGACAGGCTGAGGATGATGGCTGAAAATATGTAGATCAGGAGCGCGATGCTGATGACCTGGGGTGATGGCGGTTTACCCAATGCCGCCACAACCCGGTCCGGCGGGGGGAGAAACGGAAAGCCGCGCCAGGCGAGCAGGCAGACCAGCAGAAACAGGGACAGCGCCCACAGGCCGCGGTTCGACAAGCGCTGGAGTCGCCCGATCTCCCGCTGGATGTCCTGATTGAGACGCTCCAGCACGTCGGGTTCCAGGCGGGATGCGGTTGTCGGTGGTTGTTGCTGACTGTTCATCACAGGGTTCCCGAGGGTTGGAATGCGTACGGTTGTCCCTGGCAGGTTATTCGGGGGACGTCCGGTTGGGTTCCGGTTTGTGCAGTTTTTGAACGAGCCGGAAGTGGCTCCAGGCTATTTTTTCCAGGTCCAGCGGGAGATGGGGGGGCTTGTCGGGCAACGGTCCCTTCCCTTGGTCGAGTCGTTCCACGAATTCCCGCAGTCTCCGCATGGGAAGAAACACACTCCTGCGCAACAGCGCCGTCACGCCGCCGATGGTCAGCACCAGGGTCATCAGGGTGAAGATGATCATCTGGGTACGGATGATGGCCAGGGATGAGGCAAGGGAATCCTGGGCAAGCCCTATGTCCAGGGTGCCGAGCACCTTTTGGCTGGCGGGATGGACATGGCAGGCGGCGTTGAAGCATTCCGGTTCGTTGTAGATGGGGGCTGTAATGGCCAAAACCTGCGTGCCGGAGCTGTTCCTGAACGTCCGCGCCTGTTCCATCGTGCCCAGGGTGGTCGTGGGAACCGGGCCGCTGTGGCAGGCGATACATCCCTCTGCCCGCTTATCCAGTTGGCGGTTGAGCTCATCGGGTTTGGCGGAAACGTTGACGACCCCTTTCTTATTGAAGATCCTCACATGTTCCACACCCTTTTGCTGCCCGATGTTGTGAATGATGGTGGCGAGCGTTTCGCGGTCGGACTTGAGCATGGCATAGCGCGCCGACTTCAGGATGGTGTCCGCCAGGTTGGTGGCTTCCGTCACCGCGTAACGGTTGACGCCGCTCCGGATGGCCGAATAGAGAAGCAGGCAGCAGACCACCACAAAGCCGGTAACGGCCAGTCCCACCGGCACGAGCGCCCTTCCCGCGAGAGTTTTGAACATGGCTTGTCTCCCCCCTTGTAATTACCATACATTCTGCAATCTGTGCCACAAAGATGCGAAGGCACTCAGCAGCGGATGTGCGCGGTCACATCTTATGGCATGCGTCGCACTTGTCCTTCACGCTGAAGGCGGTCTTGGCGTCATGACAGGCGCCGCACGACGCACTGTTTTCCATTTCCTTCATACTGACCCTGGTGGCGCTCCTGGCGGTGGCATACTGCGTCGTGTGACATTCGCCGCAACCGTACATCCCCAGGTGGGCCTTGTGGCTGAAGGCCACGGGGCCTGCGTCCTTGACCGCGAATGTCAGTTCCGGCGCCGGGTGGCATGCGGTGCAGTTCTTCAGGGGAAACGCCCCCTTGCCGGTATGGCAGGCGCCGCACGACATACCCTTCTCCATCTGGGCCATGCTGACAGGGCGGGCCTGACGCTTGGTCGGGTACAGTCTGGTGTGGCAGGCGCCACACTGGTTGGCTTTTATGTGCTGGGTGTGGCTGAAGCGGGTGGGGCCGGTCTGCTTGACCTTGAAGATGATCTCCTTGACCGGGTGGCAGGTGGTGCAGCTGTCGATGCCAAAGGCCTTTGTGCCGTCGTGGCAGGCGCCGCATGATTTTCCGCGACGCATGTCGGCCATGGTGGAGTGCTTGTTGGGGCCGGCGCTAAACAGTTTCGGATGGCAGGTGCCGCAGGTGGGGGTTGCGGCGGCCAGGTGTCTGGCGTGGCTGAAGCGTGTGGGGCCGGTGGCCTTGACCTGGTAGGTGATCTCCTTGACCTGGTGACAGCGGGCACATTCCTTCAGGGGAAATGCCTGTTTGCCGTTGTGGCATCCGCCGCATGATTTGCCCTTCTCCATGTCCGCCATGGTGAACCGGGCCTTGTTCCTGATGTTGTATATGCCGTCGTGGCAGGCCTTGCAGTCGTTGGCCATCGCCTTTTGCCTGATGTGGGCCTTGTGGCTGAACACCACGGTACCGGCACTGCCGGTCTTGAAGGTTTCGTTGCGCAGGTCAAGGGCAATGGCACGGGCGCCGGAAAAGAGCACCAGCGATGTGATCAGAAGGATTATGCGGGGTATCATGACTCCCTCCCATGGTATGTCATTGGCTACTACCGGTGCAGTACGGCCATAACGCCGTGTTCAGCGATGCGCAGGGGCATTGCCGCCCGCGGGGGTCTGCTCCTCCCCATCGTCCTCTTCCTCCCATCCGTCCCACATGGGTTTGAAGTGGGCCAGCGGGGTATGGCCGAGGGTCGCCAGGTAGATATGGACGAATAGAAACGCGCAGAAGCAGCTGGCTATCAGGAAGTGGGAACTGACCAGCGTCTTGATGCCCCCGATGAGGAGGATCAACTCCCGCATGGGTGCCACGTACATCAGGGCAAAGCCGGAAACGATCACCAGCGGCAGGAGCACGATCATGATCATCAGGTAGGCGGCCTTCTGCATGGGGTTGAACTTGTTGTCCGGGGTGCCGTGGTGCGGGTTGGGGCGCCCGAGGAAATAGTTGTAGAAGTAGAAGAATGCCTGGCGGAAGATGCCGTGTTTGATGTCCTCCACCGTGGGGATGTAGAGCTTCGTCAGGGTCCCGGCCACGAACAGATAGTAGACGAACCACAGGGCATAGGAGACGGACACCACCACCCCGGCGGTGTTGTGGAGCCGGATGGCCGCTTTGTAGGTGCCGAAGATGTTGATGTAGTCGGGAAACCGGATCTGCAGGCC
>DATBXI010000392.1:0-3488 GCA_036514355.1 Desulfuromonadaceae bacterium | reverse complement strand
TGCTGACCGAGGCCATGACGGAGCTGGAGGCTGCCGGCATCCCCTTTGACCGGAAGATGGCGGTCGGGATCATGATCGAAGTCCCCTCGGCTGTGGTGCTGGCTGACCTGCTGGCCCGGGAGGCGGACTTCTTCAGCGTCGGCACCAATGACCTGATCCAGTACTCCCTGGCCATGGACCGTTCCAACGAGCACCTGGCGGAGATGTTCCAGCCGTTCCATCCGGCCGTGCTCCGTTCGCTGCGGCGCGTGGTGGAGGCCGCCCACGAAGCGGGTATCGATGCCTGCATCTGCGGCGAGATGGCCGGCGACCCGCTGTACCTGCCCATTCTGCTGGGGCTCGGTTTCGACGAGCTCTCCATGAGCGCTTCCTCCATCCCGCGGGTCAAGCAGGTTCTGCGGCGCTGCACCGGGGAGCGGGCCCGGGAGATCACCCGCGCCTGTTTCGCGTTCGCCACGGCCACGGAAGTGGAGCAGTTCCTCAAGGATGCCGCGGCTCGCCAGGTTGCCGAGGGCCACGATTGACATGACGCTTCATCTGTATCTCTCCATCATTGCCTTTGTCTTCGGCGCCGTTGTCGGCTCGTTCCTCAACGTCTGCATCTGCCGCATGCCCAAGGACGAGTCGGTGGTTTCGCCCCCATCCCATTGCCCCCTCTGCGGCTACCGGATCCGCTGGTACGACAACATCCCCCTGGCGAGCTACCTGGCGCTGGGGGGAAAATGCCGCGGCTGCGGCAGCCGCATCTCGCTGCAGTACCCGCTGGTGGAACTGATCAACGGTCTGCTGACCCTGGCGCTCTTCCTCCGCTTCGGCCCATCCGCCACCTTTCTGGCCCTGTTCCTGTTCAGCTCGGCGCTGGTGGTGGTCACCTTCATCGACATCGCGCACCAGATCATCCCGGACGAGATATCCCTTTCCGGCATCGTGGTCGGTTTTCTC
Source organism: Desulfuromonadaceae bacterium (assembly GCA_036514355.1). GTDB lineage: Bacteria > Desulfobacterota > Desulfuromonadia > Geobacterales > Pseudopelobacteraceae > JACPFJ01. Next base: position 2,546 of record DATBXI010000392.1, on the reverse strand, counting down.
TGTTCGTTCTTCCTGCCGTGGCACAGCTGGCTGAACTCCCTGGCCGGCATCCTGCTGGGTGGGGGGAGCCTGCTGCTGGTGGCGTGGGGATATCACCGGCTGACCGGCAAGGAGGGCATGGGGGGCGGAGATATCAAGCTGCTTGCCATGATGGGCGCCTTTCTCGGCTGGCGGGCCGTGCCGTTCATCATCTTCGCAGGCTCCCTGGTCGGCTCGGTGGTGGGCATCTCCATCATGCTGTTCCAGAAAAAGGATTCAAAGCTGGCAATCCCCTTCGGTCCCTATCTGGCCTTTGGTGCGCTGCTCTACATCTTCTACGGCCGCCAGCTCATCCAGTGGTACTTCAACCTGGGCAGCGCCGTCAGGGGGTAGGCGGTGCGCCGGTTCCGCATCAGACTGACCGTCTCCATCCTGGCCTTCCTGAGCAGCCTGCTGCTCATGGTCTGGCTGCTCTTCAGCCTGCTCGCCTTCCGCACCGCCGCCAACGACCTGTTTGCCCAGAAAGGTGACCAGGCCCGCATGCTGCTGGCGACCTTTGTCAGCCAGTTGCCCGATGTCATCCCCACCTATCCTGAGGGTATGATCCCCTCCACCTCCCCGGCGGCCATCTATGCCCAGAAACTGGCCGAAGAAACTCCCTTCCTGCGCCTCACCCTGCTGGATGTCAACAGCAAGGTCATCTACACGGTGGGGCGGGACGGCGGCGATATCTACCTGCCTTTTGCCGTGAACCCGGACGCTGGCCGGAGGAATTTTCTCCTGCCCGACGGCTCCGGCATCGTCTCCCTGGCACAGGTTACCCGGAACGGGGTCGTGGCGGGGCGTGCGGGACTGGTGCTCTCTCTGGCGGACGAAAAGACGCGCTTGCAGCGTTCGCGCCGGCTGTTCATGGCCTACTTCGCCCTGGACTTCATCCTGCTCCTGGGGCTGGGGGCATTCATCCTGTCGCGCATCGTGGTGACCCCGGTCAGCCGGCTTCTGGCCGCAACAACGCGGATCACGGGGGGCAACTACGGGCAGCAGGTGCGGGTTTCCGGCAGCTCCGAACTGTCCCAGTTGGGCGAGGCCTTCAACAGGATGTCCGAGACGCTCCTCCTCAAGGACCAACAGGTTTCGGCCCAGGTGACCGCCCTGGAACAGGCCAACAGCAAGTTGCGCCAGGCGCGGGAAGAGTCGCTGCGCTCGGAAAAGATGGCTTCCATCGGCCTGTTGGCCGCGGGCATGGCCCACGAGATCGGCACCCCCCTGGCGGCGATCATGGGCTATGCCGAGCTGCTGGGGGGTGAACAGCCGGAGCCCGCCGTTGTGCAGGACTACACCCGGCGCATCTCCGAGGAGTGCGCCCGCATCGACCGCATCGTGCGGGGGCTGTTGGACTATTCCCGCCCCCGCGCCAGCGTTGTGGAGGCCACCGACATACGCGCCCTGGTGCGGGAGTCCGTTGACCTGCTCGCCCAGCAGGGGGCCTTCAAGCTCATCAAGATCTCCACCTGGTTCGAGGAGGGGCTCCCCGCGGCATCGGTGGACCCGCACCAGTTGCAGCAGGTCTTGATCAACCTGATGCTCAACAGCCGGGACGCCATGCCCGAGGGGGGCAAGCTCGCGGTCAGGGGCGTGGCCGATGCCGGCGCGGTACTGCCCGGCGGGGCGGCGGGGTGCGTGCGCATCGACGTGGCGGACAACGGCAGCGGCATTACCGGGGAGCATCTGAAGAGCATTTTCGAGCCTTTTTTCACCACCAAGCCGCCAGGGCGGGGAACCGGCCTGGGGTTGGCCATAGCGGCGCGGATCATGGAGGGGGTTGGGGGCCGGATAACGGTGAAGAGCACACCGGGCCGGGGGAGCTGTTTCTCCCTGTGGCTGCCGAAGGGGTAGCCCCCACCCTGACCCTCCCCCGCTGGGGGAGGGAAAGACCGCTCCTCCCCCCAGCGGGGGGAGGTCGGGAGGGGGCGCATGAGGAAAGGCAGACAATGACCGCCACGAAGCACATCCTGATCATCGACGACGAGGAAAACCTGCGGCACATGCTGGCGGTCATGCTGACCCGCCAGGGGTATCGCACCGATACGGCTGCGGACGGACAGGAAGGGCTGCGTCTGGTGCGGGAGCAGGTGTACGACTTCATCCTCTGCGATATCCGGATGCCGGAGATGGACGGCAAGACCTTCCTGGCCCGGACGCTGGCGGAGCACGTCGCCTCGCCCGTGATCATGATGTCGGCCTACGGCACGGTCGATACCGCGGTGGAATGCCTCAAGATGGGGGCCTATGATTTCATCTCCAAGCCGTTCAAAAAGGATGAGATCGTGATGGTGCTGAAAAAGGCCGAGGAGCGGGAGCGGCTCAGGGAGGAAAACAACCGTCTGCGCGAGGCCGTGGCCGGGAAAGACGCCTTCTGCGGCATTGTCAGCCGCAACAGCGTCATGGAGGATATCTTCGGACAGGTTCGCAAGGTCGGCGATCTCAAGACAACGGTCCTCATCCTGGGTGAGTCGGGCACGGGCAAGGAACTGGTGGCCCGCGCCATCCATAACAACGGCGCCCGG
>DATBXI010000391.1:0-3226 GCA_036514355.1 Desulfuromonadaceae bacterium | reverse complement strand
ATAACACCCACACAACTGATCCAAATCCCATACGCGACATCGTCGCAGCAGTCGCCGCCTCATCGGGAACGCTCGTCATCGAAGAGCTTGTTGCCATTCTCAAGGATGAATGACTCGCATCCCGTAGCCCGGTGGACATGGATTGATCATGCCCACGCAGCCTGACGGTGGTCGGTGGTCTGATGAACTCTGTCCACCCAACGAATTACCGCACAACCATAAAGAGATTGCTCTTGTCAAATGCACTTTGCCATCACGTAAAAGTGTGATAATATATATTATTATCTTGAAATATGAGGATAAAACATGGAACGACAAAATGTCACCCTCTCGTTGCCCCGCAATTTGGTGCGTCAGGCAAAATATGTTGCCACGCGCAGTCATAAATCTCTCAGCGAATTTATGCGTGAATCACTGACAGAGAAAGTTGCGGAGGCCAGTGGCTATAAAAAGGCTATGGAACGGCAGTTGAAACTGCTCCGGACCGGTTTTGATCTTGGCAGCGGCGGTGTTGTCTCTAGCTCCAGGGATGAGTTGCATGAGCGACGGTAAGGTATTTGTAGATACCAATATCCTGATCTATGGCTATGACACATCTGCGGGGTCAAAGCATACAGTTGCCGCCAAGTTGCTTGCCGACCTATGGAAGTCGGAATCGGGCGTTCTCAGCACCCAGGTTCTGCAAGAATTTTATGTCAATGTCACGCGTAAAATTGTGCGACCACTTGAAACCATCGTTGCCCGCTCAATTATCGAGGATCTTGCTCGTTGGCACGTTGTTACGCTGGAAACGGATACTCTTTTGGCGGCGATTGATTTGCAACGCACGACAATGCTCTCTTTCTGGGATGCCATGATTGTTGCCGCCGCGATTGCGGGAGGCACCGAAATTATCTTTACCGAGGATTTGAATCATGGGCAAATTATCGGCGGGGTGATGGTTAAGAACCCTTTTTTTGTTGGCTGAGCCCGGCAGGGCAAGACGCCTTTCAAGGGGGATTCCACACGGTAGCCAGGAGATTTCAACTGGATAATCAGTCGATTTTTGTCCTATGGGATGCTATAGTTCCCGCATGCAGTTGAATTGACGGGGCTGGAGGTTGTAGGACATGACGCAACAGAAAATCTATCTGGTCGGCGCCGGCATCGAAGGATGGGAAGGGTTCGGCTCCAAGGCGCTGGAGGTCATCGCCCAGTCCGGCGTGATGATCGGCCACCAGCGCCATCTGGATATCTTTCCCGATTTCGGCGGCGACAAGATGCCCCTGGGTGATCTGTCCGAGCTGCTGGACTTCCTCAAAACCGCCCAGAAGCAGGTGGTTATCCTGGCCACGGGCGACCCCAACTTCTTCGGCATCGCGCGTTTCCTGCTGCGCAACCTCCCCAAGGAGCGCATCGAGATCTTTGCCAACGTCACCAGCATGCAGTATGCCTTTGCCCGTATCAAGGAGCCGTGGGACGACGCCATCTTTGTGTCGGTTCACGGCCGGGGCATGCAGCCGGCCATCGACAAGATCGTGGCTGCGGAAAAGGTCTGCGTCCTGACCGACAAGGTCAACACCCCGGCCGCCATTGCCGCCGAGCTGATCGACCGGGGAGCGGAAGGGTACGAGGCCTGGCTCTGCGAGGATCTGGGGCTGGCCGGGGAGCGGTTCACCCGCACCGATGTGCGCGGCCTGCTGGACATCGCCAGCTCAGAGCTCAACATCCTGATCCTCATCAAGACCTATGAACCGAACCTGGTCCAGTATCCGCTCATCGGCATCGAGGACGACGAGTTCCATACCTCCAAGAAACTGATCACCAAACAGGAGGTGCGAGCCGTCACCCTGGCCAAGCTCCAGCTGCAGAACGACCTGGTCATGTGGGATATCGGCGCCGGCAGCTGCTCAGTCTCCATCGAGGCATCCAACCTGATGCCCAACGGCCGCATCTTTGCCGTGGAGCAGAATGCCCAGTGCATCGCCTTTATTCGGGAAAATCTGGGCAAGTTCGCGGCCCGCAACGTCAAACTGGTGGAGGGGGAAGCCCCGGATGCACTGGATGGCTTGCCCGATCCCGACCGCGTCTTCATCGGCGGTTCCGGCGGCATGCTGGAGGAAATCATCGTCACGGTGGACAGCCGGCTCAAGCCGGAGGGACGCGTCGTGCTCAATGCCGTGACCCTGGACACCCTCACCCGCGCAGTGGAGTTCCTGGAGGACCACGGCTTCACCGTGGAGGCGACCTGCGTCAACATCGCCAAGACCCGCAGCCTGACCGAGTACAAGATGTTCGAGGCCCAGAACCCGGTCTACGTGATCACCGCCTGGAAGGAAACGCCGTAGTGGCGACGCTGTTTGCGGTGGGCGTGGGGCCCGGCGACCCGGAACTGGTGACCAGAAAGGCCGAACGGATCCTGCGCAGCGCGGACGTGGTGCTCGCCCCGGTCTCCAACCCGGCCGAGACCAGCGTGGCCCTGGCTACGGTGCGGGAGTTCATCGACGAGGGCCGCCAGGAGATCGTGGTACACCAGTTTCCCATGACCTCCGACAAGAGCCGCCTGATGTCGGCCTGGCAGGAGGCGGTCGGGCTGATCGCCGGCTGGATCGCCGCCGGCAGGGACGTGGCCTTCATCACCATCGGCGACCCGCTGTTCTACTCCACCTTCATCTACCTGCTACGCATCTTCCGCGAAGACTATCCCCAGATTCCGGTGGAGATCGTCCCCGGCATATCCAGCATCAACGCCTCCGCCGCCCAAGCCGGCATAGCGCTGGCAGAGGCGGACGGCAAGGTGGCCATCGTCCCGGCCACCGCCGGACTGGAGCATGTGGCCCAGGCCCTGGCCACCTACGAGACCGTGGTGCTGCTGAAGGTCAAGCCGCTCTTCCGCGACATCCTGGAGCTGCTCCGGCAGACCGAACGGGCGGGAAGCACGCTGTTCGTCGAACGGGTCGGGAGCGCCCGGCAGAAGGTGCTGACCGACTTTAGCGAGATCGCGGCCCATTCGCCGGATTATCTGTCCCTGATGATCATCCGGAGCGCCGCGTAAACCACACAATCCGCTTAAACGCACAACGCCCTTCCGGCATATACTGGAAGGGCGTTGTGCATTATGAATGTATGATGTCGCAGCCGCAGGCAGCGTTACGGCGTGCCCGCCTTGGCCGGTACTTCGGCCGACGGTGCAGGGGCCTCGACCGGCGGTGCCACCGGTGGGGCGGGTAGAGGCACCGACTTCGGC
>DATBXI010000390.1:0-3181 GCA_036514355.1 Desulfuromonadaceae bacterium | reverse complement strand
ATACGCCCTGGGCGCCCTGCCGGACAGGTCCGGCATCCCCTGGCACCGGGTCGTCAATGCCCAGGGCCGGGTCAGTCCCCGCTCCGGGGGGAGCGACGCGGATTTGGAACAGCGATTGCATCTGGAGCACGAGGGGGTGCGCTTCGACAGCGGCGGCCATATCTCCTTAGACCGCTTCCAATGGCGGCCGCAGGGTGTGGAGGAGCAGAACCGTGTACCCCGGTCGCAACGCCGGTAACGGCTGTGGCCGCTGAAGCGGCACGGCATCAAGCATTCCTTGACTTTACTCCCTGTTTTTCCGTATTGTTCGTCATCAGTCCATAAGCCTTTCCCGGAGAAACGCACCTTTTGAACGCAATCGTCGTCATTCCCACCTATAACGAGCGGGACAACATCGTCCGGCTGGCCGGTGAGGTCCTCAAGCAGCATCCTGACCTGCGGATACTGTTCGTGGACGACAATTCGCCGGACGGCACCGGTGCCCTGGCCGATGAACTGGCTGCTGCCGAGGAGCGGATCAGCGTCATCCACCGGGCCGGCAAGTTGGGGCTGGGATCGGCCTACCGGGAGGGGTTCAGGGCTGCGCTGGCCATGGGGGCGGACTATCTGATCGAGATGGACGCCGACTTCTCCCATGACCCGACGGTGCTGCCGTTGTTTCTGGAGGCCATGCGGGAATGCGACCTGGTGATCGGATCGCGCTACCTGAACGGCATCAGCGTGGTCAACTGGCCGTTGCGCCGCCTGATGCTCAGCTACTTTGCCAGCGTCTACACCCGCGTCATCACCGGGCTGGAGCTCAGGGATTGCACCAGTGGGTTCAAGTGCTTCCGGCGTTCCGCCATCGAGGCCATCGATCTGGACAAGGTAAAATCCGACGGTTATTCGTTTCAGATAGAGATGAACTACCGCTGTCATGAGCAGGGCTTCAAAATCCGGGAGGTGCCGATCATCTTCATCGACCGCCACGCCGGGACCTCCAAGATGTCGCGCCGCATCGTCCGCGAGGCGGTGGTCATGGTCTGGAAGCTGAGGCTGGGTACTCTGCTGCGTCGCCTTATGGGCAAGAAAGGATAGATCGTGAACGAATTCTGGTCCGTCGTGGTGGTGGTTGGCGTGCTGGGGTGGGTGGGCGCGGCCCTGGTGTTCATATTCAAGGCATTTCCCGGCCGGGGGCAGTTTCTGGTCCGGCCGGCCCTGATCTGGGGCGGGGTGCTGGTGGCGTCGTACATGGTCTGGATCGTGGGGATGCTGCACGCATGAACCGGCGGAAGACAGGGAACCCCGGGCGTTTTTTCGGAGGTTTTGTGGTTTACTTTTAGGGGTATTGTGGTATTAACTACGTCTATGGCGCTCTATACCTGCAAGCTCGGTGCATCAGACGGAAAAATCCTGTTCAGGGACCTTGAGGCTGCGGAAGCGGGCGTGCTGCGAAAAAGCCTGGAAGAGCAAGGCTTTTTTGTTTTTAATATCAAAAAGAAACCATTCCAGTTCCTCTTCGATACGGGGATCGGCCATCGTTCGATCGACAACCGCTCCCTGCTCACCTTCAACCAGGAGATGCTGGTGCTGCTCAAGGCCGGTATGCCGATCATGCAGATCCTCGATGCCATCCTGGACCGCCACGACAAGGGGAAGCTCCCCGAGGTCCTGCGCCAGGTCCGGGAGGACGTGAAGTCCGGGGCCGCGTTGTCCGCTTCACTGGAAAAGCACGGCCGCCTGTTCCCCCATCTCTACATCGCATCCATCAGGGCGGGCGAACGGACCGGCGACCTGCCCCATACCATCCGGCGCTACATCCAGTATCTCAAGCGGGTTGACAGCATCCGCAAAAAAGTCGTCTCAGCCCTGCTGTATCCTTCCATCCTTGTCGTGTTCGCCTGCATGGCCATAACCCTGCTCCTGGTGTACGTGGTCCCCACCTTCAGCCAGGTGTACGCCGATGCCGGGTCCCAACTCCCCGTGCCCACCCAGATGCTGATCGCTGCCACGACCTTCCTGAGACGTTTCTTCCCCCTGGGGGTGCTGCTGGGCCTGGCCGCCCTGGCCGGCTACCGCTCCTGGGTTTCCGGGGAAGCGGGCCGCTACGCCGTTGATCGCTTAAAGCTGAAAGCTCCCTACCTCGGCGATGTGTTCACCAAGTACGCGGTGGCCGGTTTTACCCGTACCCTGGCCACCGTGCTGGGCAGCGGCATACCGATCGTCGAATCGCTGCGCATGTCCATTGCCACGCTCAACAACCGTCACATGGAGAAGCGCCTCTTCGAGGCGGTCAGGTACGTGGAGGAGGGGGGACGGCTCTCCGCGGCCTTCGAGCGGGCCGGCATCATGCCTCCTCTGGCGCTGCGCATGCTGGGGGTGGGTGAAACCACGGGCGCCGTGGAGGACATGCTGGCGGACATCTCCGACTACCTGGAGGATGAGCTGGAAGAGCGCATGCATGTTCTCACCACGGCCATCGAGCCGGCCATCATGATCATCATGGGGGTCGTGATCGGCACCATCATCATCGCCATGTACCTGCCGGTGTTCAAGATCGCCGGCACGGTGGCCTGACGCAGGGGATGACGATGCACTCCTATCGGCGCAGAAAGATCGGCACCATCCTGTGTGAACGGGGCAACCTGACCCCGGAACAGCTCAGCGCTGTTCTGGAACAGCAGGAGCAGGTCCGGCAGCGCTTCGGGGAGATCTGCCTGCGCGAGGGGTTTATCACCGAGGAGGAGCTGGCCCGTGCCCTCGCGGAGCAGTTCAACCTGGCCTACGCGGAGCTGGCCGACTTCAGGATGGACGAGGAGTTGCTCAACTCCCTGCCCACCGATGTCATCTATCGCTTCCGGTTCGTGCCGCTGGGGGGAGGCGGCGATGTGCTGGATATCGCCATCGGCGACCCGACCGACGTGGTCAAGCTGGACGAGCTGGAGCTTCTGCTCGACCGTCCCGTCCGGATCCACCTGGCCACCGAGTCCGGCATCACCCAGGTTATCAAGGCCGGCGAAGGGGCGCGGCGCGTGCTGCGGGAGGTGTCCGAGGATTTCATGCTCCAGCTGGTCAAGGAGACCGAGCGGGGCGAAGAGGTGCTCTCGGTCGAGACGGTCTCGGACGACACCAGCCCGATCATCAAGCTGGTCAATACTTCCATCCTGGATGCCCTGAACCGCCGGGCCAGCGACATCCACAT
>DATBXI010000389.1:0-4637 GCA_036514355.1 Desulfuromonadaceae bacterium | reverse complement strand
GGCAGCGGGTGCCTTTTTCTCGACAACAGGCTTCTCGGGCTGATCGGTGATGTTGACGCTCTGGTATCTGAGCACCTTCTCGTCAAGCCTGAGACGACGCTCCAACTCGGCAATCAACTCCCGGCCACCCTCGTACCGCAGGTACATATAGCGTCCACGGGCGCATTTCCTGATGGGATAGGCCAGCTTCCTGACCCCCCAGTCTTCCAGCCGATTGAAGGCACCCTTGTAGGATGCGATCACGTCCTGAACCTTTTCGGCGACGGCTTTGATCTCGTCTTCGCCCAGGTCCGGCTGGAGGATGTAAATCGTTTCGTACTTCCTCATGTTGTGTTCCTCCTCACGGTTTCGAGCCCCGGTCCTACCCGGAGCAAGGAGATGCGGCCAAGCCGCTCTTTTAGCGAACAGCCCTTATACTATGTTTTTTGCAAGAGAGCAATATATTTTTCCTGCATATATGATTGCACCGCAAAGGACGCGGAGGAACGCAGAGGAAAAACAGGAAACACATTAACAGGGATGGAGAGGATCAACAGGATAACGGCTTACCCCGGCAAAGGGTTGGATTCATCCCGTTAATCCTGTGTATCCCTGTAAAAATGCTTTTGACTTTCCTCTGCGTCCTCTGCGGTAACAGCTTTTCAGGCTTATTTTTCAGAACGTGGCTGCCGGGCCCGGAACTTTTTCACCAGCTCCACCGGGTGGTAGGAGAGCTTGGCGCTGCGCAGGCCCGGCTCTCCCAGGTCCTGTTCCCGGTTGATGAAACGGCAGTCGTTGAACAGCAGGCGGCTGAACTCCCGGTTGACCAGTTGCGAAAGCCCCTCCATGAACGGGTCCGCCTTCTCGAAATGGCAGACCGCGGTGTCGGGGTTGAGGCGTTCTCCCAGGGCAAAGGCCTTGACCGCACCCTCCACCGTCACCACCACCCCCTCCAGTCCCAGTTGCTCGGCCATACTCAGTCCCTCGGCAGTGGCCTCCAGCTCCAGATCCAGCGAGGCGGTCTCCGCATGCTCGGCCATCCGGTACCAGCTGTCGAGCAGCTCCAGGCAGCCGCACCGGTAACGTGGCCCATAGATGTCGACCTGGAACGGGTGGCGCGCCGCAAAGTAGCTGATGCGGTTCTTCTTCTTGTGAAAGCGGTTGCCCGGCAGGGTGGCCAGCTCCTCGCGCACGTAGAGGTAGTCGAAGGAGTTCCGGTCCTCCGCCACTTCCAGCCCCCTGCCCGTCAGGTGCTGCGCCGCAAAGGACTCGTCCGCGCCGTAGAGTTCGCGCCCCTCCTCAAACAGGACGTTCAGCGCCGCCGTCACATCTCCCCCCAGCGGCGGCAGGACGTACTGCCTGCCGTCATACCCTTTGCCCAGAAGCACCAGCGAATCGGCAATTCGCGTCAGGTGGTACCCATGGGCGCGCCGGAACAGGTACAGCCCCGCAAAGGTCAATTCTGAGACCCGGGGGTGGAGCCGGTTAAATATGCCGTCCAGGAGCGGTTTGTCGCCGATGTCGAGCGGTCGTATGGCGGGCCAGGACGGAATTTCCATTGAGTTCTCCGGGAATAGTTCTTATAGTGTTGCACCCCGATCCCGGGGGTAAAACACTCATCTTTATACATACATTCTACTCTGGAGGAAACCACTATGGCCATTGCCATGAAGATTGCCGGGCACATATCCAAGTCGTCCTGGATCCGCAGGATGTTCGAGGAGGGGGAGCGGCTGCGGCAGGAGTTCGGCCCCGAGAACGTCCACGACTTCACCCTGGGGAACCCGGACGTGGAGCCGCCCGCCGCATTCCAGCGCGAGCTGCTGGCCCTGGCCCGGAACCCGTTGCCCGGCATGCACCGCTACATGAACAATGCCGGCTATGTGGAGACCCGTGCCGCCGTGGCGGCCAAGCTGGCCAAGGACTCGGGGCTCCCCGTGGGCGCCGACCACGTGGTCATGACCTGCGGTGCCGGCGGGGCCCTGAACGTTGTGCTCAAGACCATCCTCAACCCGGGTGAGGAGGTCATCATCCTGGCCCCCTATTTCGTGGAGTACAAGTTCTACATCGACAACCACGGCGGGGTGCCGGTGGAGGTCTGGACCGACCGGGAAACCTTTCAGCTGGACATTGACGCCATCCAGCGGGCGCTCACCCCGAAGACCCGGGCCATCATCATCTGCTCCCCCAACAACCCCACCGGCGTGATCTACGGCGAGGAGAGCCTGCGGCGCCTGGGTGCGCTCCTCAAGGAGATCCACAGTCGCACCGGCCACCTGATCTACGTCATCTCCGACGAGCCGTACGCCCGCATCGCCTTTGACGGCAAGCATGTCCCCAACATCTTCCCGCTGGTGGAGAGTTCCGTCATCGTCACCTCCCACAGCAAGGACCTGGCACTCCCGGGGGAGCGGATCGGCTACCTGGCCGCCAATCCGTGCATGGCCACGGCAGCGCAGTTCATGGAGGGGGCGGTCTTCAGTAACCGGGTGCTCGGGTTCGTCAATGCGCCGGCCCTGATGCAGCGGTTGGTGGCCAAGCTGCAGGACGAGTCGGTGGATATTGCCGCGTACCAGGCCAAGCGGGACCTGCTGGTAACGGAGCTGACCGCCATGGGATTCCGCTTGGTCCGGCCGGACGGCGCCTTCTACCTGTTCCCCCAATCCCCCCTGGACGACGACGTGGCGTTCGTCAAGCTGGCCCAGAAACACCACATCCTCCTGGTGCCGGGCGCCGGTTTCGGCGCGCCCGGGTTCTTCCGCATCGCCTACTGCGTGGACAAGGGGATCATCGAACGGAGCCTGCCTGCCTGGCGCAACCTGGCGCAAGAGGTGGGGTTGAAGGGGTAGGGGGCCGGCTCAGCTCGGCGCCGCCACACCCGCGTCCCTGAGAAATGCGGCGATGATGCCATAAAACGCGTGCCAGTCCGGCGGACAGTCGTTGTGCCCGCAGGGAAGCTCCACCAGCCGGGCATGGGGCGCCAGCCGTGCCAGCGTGCGGCTGTGCTCCACGGGCACGATGGTGTCCCCGGTGCCGTGGAAGAGCAGGACCGGCTGGTGGTATGCGGCCAGGACCCGTGCGTTGTCGAACGGGTCCCTGACCAGGAAGCCGGGAACGAGGTGCTTCCGGGCAAACGGCCTGGTGGAGGTGAACGCGGACTGGAGGATCAGGGCCGCGCTCGGTCGGCGGGTGGCCAGGGCGCATGCCGCGCCGCCCCCCAGGGACCGGCCGAAGAGCACGATCCGCTTCGGATCGACCTCCGCACGCTGCAGTGCGGCGTCAAAGGCGGCCACCGCGGTCTCCGTGATGCTCTCTTCGCTGGGATACCCCGGCGAACGGCCAAAGCCGGGATACTCCACCAGCAGCACCCCCATACCCAATTCGCGAAATCCCTCCGCCTGCCCAGGCAGATAGTCGATGACCTCCCCATTGCCATGAAAGAAGATCACCAGCGGCCGTCGCTCCCCCGGCCTGCGCCCCAGGGGCGGCATGAACCAGGCCGCGCTCCGGCCCGCTGTGGTGACCACGGCAATAGGCACGATGCCAACCGGCGGCGGGCCGCTCGCCCGTATGTGCCGCCCCGGGTAGAGAAGCTGGCGCTGCAAGAGAAAAATAAGCAGGGCATAGGCTGCGTAGGCGATGAGGGCGAGGGTGAAGAAGCGTTGTGCGATGGGGAAGGACATGCGGGAGTCCTCCAGCGATGCCGGGATCGAAGCGTGTCCCTCAGGCGGGCGGGGTCTGGTCTCGCCGTGTGGCCCGCTCTTCCAGAAACTCGATGAAGTCGATGTGACGGGTGACGAAACGGAGGTTGAAGCGGCTCTCAAACAGGAGCAGTGCCGAGGCGACGAACAGGAACAGGCCGCCGGCCAGGGCGATCATGGTGGGAATCCATGCCTGTGCCGGGGAGCCGTAGGCCTGGTTGATGGCAATGCCCAAGCTGGAGGCGACGAACAGGGCGGTGGCCGTATAGAGTGCGGACATGGCCTTCTGGATCAGGAAGGCCCGTTTCTTGGCCCGCTGCAACTGCTCGTGCAGGAACTCCATCCGCTCGGCGGGAAAGGATATCTTGTCCAGCACAACCGACTCGATCTCCCCCTTCATGATGTTCACCCGGTCGAAGATGCGCCCCAGGCGGGCCGAGGTGGAGAAGATCAGGGTGCCGCACGCCGAGATCAGCACCGCCGGGGTGATCATGGATGTCAGGATGCGGGAGTCGGCCAGGGCATCAAGGATTTCTTTGTCGTGCAGGGTCATGGTTATAAGCCTCGTCTGCCACACAGAGGGCACAGAGTCCTCTGTGGCACCAATTTCGGCTAGTCCCGGAACCGCTTCAACAGGTCCCCGTAGGCGTCGATGCGGCGATCGCGCAGGAAGGGCCAGATGCGGCGCACCTGCTCGCTCCGCCCCAGGTCGATCTCCACCAGCAGCACCTCCTCCCGGTTCTGCCCCGCCTCGGCCAGGATCTCCCCCTGAGGGCCGGCCGCGAAGCTGCTCCCCCAGAACCGGATTCCCGTCTGGGGATGCTGCGAGTTGGGCTCGAAGCCGACCCGGTTCACCGCCAGGAGCGGCAGGCCGTTGGCCACGGCGTGGCCGCGCTGGACGGTGATCCAGGCGTCCCGCTGGCGCGCCTGCTCCGCCTCGGTGTCCGCCGGGTCCCA
>DATBXI010000388.1:0-6320 GCA_036514355.1 Desulfuromonadaceae bacterium | reverse complement strand
ATGCCGGAGATGGATGGGGTGACGTTGCTGCGCCACGTACGCAGCCGCCATCCCCAGCTTCCCTTCATACTGGTCACCGCCCACGGCAGCGTGGACAGTGCCGTGGCGGCCATGAAGGAGGGGGCTGGCGATTACCTGCTGAAGCCGCTCAATCGGGAAGAACTGCTGATGGTGGTTGAGCGGCTGTTGGAGCACACCCGGCTGAGGGTCAGCTACGACCGGATGCTTGATTCCCAGCGAGAGAAATTCAGTTTTCAGAACATGACCAGCAGATCACCGGCCATGGGAAAGGTGCTGGCTGCGGCACAACAGGTGGCCGGCTCCCCCTTCACCACTGTCGCCGTGTATGGTGAGAGCGGGGTGGGAAAAGAGGTCCTGGCGCGGGCCATCCATATCGCCTCCGGCCAGAACCTGACCAACTTCGTGGCGGTCAACTGCGCCGCCATACCGGAAACGCTGCTGGAAAGCGAACTGTTCGGCCATGCGAAGGGAGCCTTCACCGGAGCAGCCCAGGAACGTGAGGGGAAGTGCAGCCTGGCCCAGGGTGGCACCCTGTTCCTGGACGAGATCGGGGACATGCCCCTGACACTCCAGCCCAAACTGCTGCGCCTGCTGGAAGAGCGGGTCTATGAAAAGGTCGGCGCCGACAGGCCCGTCACCGCCACCTTCAGGATCGTCGTCGCCACCCACCGTAACCTGGATGAATGCTGCAACCAGGGGACCTTCCGGCGGGACCTCTACCATCGGCTGAACATCTTCCCCATCACCATCCCGCCCCTGTGCGAAAGGCGTGAAGACATCCCGCAGCTTGCCGAATATTTCCTCAACCGCTTCCGGCAGCACCAGGGCAAACCGCTGCCCGGCATCTCGCAGGCCGCCCTTGACCTGATGATGGCCCATGACTGGCCCGGCAACGTGCGGGAGCTGCGCAACCAGCTCGAACATGCCACCATCGTCACCAGCGGCGAACTGATCCAGCCGGAACATCTGCGCTTGCAACAACCCGGTGTCTGCCATGAAAATCCCGCCGATGACCGGATATCCCTCAGCTTCAGCTTCTCCAGCGAGGAGTTCTCGCTCGATGCCGTCACCAGGCAGGTGATGGCGTGGGCCCTCGAGAAATGCAACAACAACAAATCCTCAGCCGCACGCCTGCTGAAGGCCACCCGCAAGCTGTTCTACTGAGTCTCCTTCCGCTCCAAGTTGTCCTCCCCAGGGACACTTTGTCCGTTTCTGGACATCATGCCCGCGTCGCAACTCATAACTGATTGAAATAACTAATAATGCACATTTGGCATGGATTTCGCCGTATATCCTGGTAGGTCACTCATTATTGGGCCACTATTGTCCCGTATCGGGACAGATGGATGTCAACGGCTGAATGCGCTAGAACTGCAACTCTTGTCCGGCCTGGACCTGCAGCCCATGACAGGGCTGGCAGGCCGGCTTGACCGTGGCCTGCGCCGGGCCGGCGACAGCACATGTCTACCCGCATGGCACATGCATAAAAATCTGATGCCATCCATATACAACATAGAGTTCTGGCTTCAGCTCTTGATGGACCGCGACCACGACCGATACCAACGGAGGATAATAATGGAGAGCTACTTTTCGACCACAAGTATCAATCTCGTAGATATAGACGTTCACGGCACCATGCGCAGGATGATAAACAAGACTGTGACCCTGCTCAACTACTACAAAGAGCTTCCGGTCTCATATACTGCAAGGCTTCTGCAGTACGATCAGAAAGGTCATGCCACCTTTGCCTGCCATCCGGCGCAGGCACGGCTGATCGACTACGACCGCTATACAATCGTCAGGTCCGGGGATTATGCCTTCAAGGCAAGCCTCATCGACGTCAACGAGCCAACAGCCGCCCACTCGCAGCGGCAGAAGAGGCGTTTTTCACGATTTCTGCCCGTCGAGATATTCACCGATCAGCGCAACCTGTTGCGAGTGGAGTACGACAAACCCATCAACGTGGCAATTTCCTTCAACGGCGCGAGATTTCAGGCCCAGATGATCGAATCATCCGCCACATCCTTCAGGATAAAGCCCCTGCCGGAACTGCCCATGGAAAACAGGGACAAGGGCAAGGTCAGCTTCCGCCTCCCGCTTTCCGACGGGGCAATCCAGATCGAGGCCGAGGCCATGCTCCTGAAGAAAAGCTCCGATAACCAGATCTTCTGTATGGATGTTTCCCGCGCCCAGGAGACGGCGATGATGAAGTACATCAACCAGCGCCAGGTGGAGATCATCAAGGAGCTGAACCTCGAATGAAGCCCCCTGCCTGATCAAGCAATGCTGAACCCGCAAGCTGTTCTACGGAGTTTCCCCCCGCTCCAAGTTGTCCGATCCGGGACAGCCTGTCCGATTCTGGACATCATATCCGCACCATTATTCCATAACTGGCTGAAATAACTAAATACGCACATTTGGCATGGATTTCGCCTTATATCCTGGTAGGCCTTTCTTATTGGGCTAATATTGTCCCGTCACCGGACAACTATGCATATCTCAGGAGTTGCCATGTCACAAGAAACTGTTGAACAGGTACTTGGGCGGTTGATTACAGACGAACGATTCCGGCGTCAGGCGGCTGATTCCCTGGAGGCGGCCTGCCTGCAGGAAGGGTATCGCCTGCTCCCGGGAGAACTGAAGCTCTTGTCCGGCCTGGACGTGGAACTTATAGCAGGGCTGACAGGCCGGCTCAGCCGTGGCCTGCGCCGGGCCGACGACGGCACATGACTGCCCGCACGGTATGCGCATAACATCTGATGCCGTCCATGAAAATGGGGGTTTTCATTAAACTAGGGGAGGTATGTATGAGTGACGACACTAAGCTATTAACTGAAGATGATCTCAACATGATCCGAAATGGCAATGAACTGCAGTTGGTCCAGGGGATATCGCGCCGTAAATTTCTGAAATATACCGGTGGCGCCATCGCCTGCGTGTCATTGGGACCTTTGGTTTCCGGTTGCGGGAACAGCCAGGCGGCTATCCAACAATACCCGATAGACCCGAATGTCAAGACAACGCTAGACCGGATGATCAAATTCCAGATACCCTCCTCATTGGGGCAGACCCCAAGCGGCGGCACGGGTCTGCAGAAATATCAACTCAACCAGGTCGCACAATACGATGCCTTGGGCTACGGCGCCTGGTCGTTCGGGTCGCCTCTCCCGATGGTCCAACGTACGGATCTCATCCCTGGGTACAGCAACCCGACGCCGACCAGAATCACCAGGTTCCTGAATTTCTTTTCATTCTCCGACATCCATATCACCGACAAGGAAGCCCCGAACCAGATGATGGCTCTCCAGCAGCTGCCCCCGAATGTGGACCCGAACTCCTCAGGTGTGACAGGAGTGTACGCGCCGGTAATGCTGTACACGACGCACGTCCTCGACGCGGCAGTTCAGACCGTGAATGCATTGCACGCGAAGAACCCATTCGATTTCGGCATCTCGCTCGGAGACGCATGCGACAGCACGCGGTACAATGAACTTCGCTGGTACCTCGACGTCATCGACGGCAAGGTGATCACTCCGAGTTCCGGCGCGCATCTCGGAGCCGACACGATCGATTATCAGCGCCCGTACAAAGCGGCAGGGCTGAATCCCTCAATTCCGTGGTACCAGACACTGGGAAACCACGACCACTTCTACACGGGGTCGTTTGTCGTTGATGAAACAATCCGGGAGTCGTACGTGAGCGGAAACATTTGGACGATCGGTGATGCGCTCATGCCGGACCCGACGGTCTTCGAGACCCCTCCTCACTTCTACCCGGTGCTGTTCAGTGTGGAAAATTTGCTGAATAATCCAAATCCGCCCCACTACTATGGCGGTACTATCAACGGGGCGGACCAATACGGCGCCGTCATCGACGCCGGGCCGACAGGGCAATTCACCACCCCCCCGGTTGTCGCAGCCGACCAGAATCGCCGTTCATTGTTACGCTCGGAATGGATCCGGGAATTCTTCACTACGTCTACACAGCCGGTTGGCCATGGCTTCAACCTGGTTGACCCGACTCAGGTAGACGGGTTTGCGTGCTACAGCTTCTTGCCGAAATCATCCATTCCGATCAAGGTCATCGTCCTCGATGATACACAGTCGGAAACCGACGGTTCAAAAGACATCCATGGGCATGGCTACCTGGACGCGAACCGCTGGGCCTGGCTCCGAGCCGAGCTCGCAGCTGGCCAGGCGGCAAATCAGTTGATGATCATCGCCGCGCATGTCCCAATCGGCGTCGCGGCTGTTGCAAGCGATATGGAATGGTGGCAGGGGGAGCCGACCACTACCGACGAGAACAAAAATGCAGTGGACTTGGCCGGGTTGGTCCAAACACTGTGGAACACGCCGAACCTCCTGATGTGGATCTCAGGACATCGTCACTTGAACACCGTCAAGGCGTTCCCGTCTCCGAACAAAGCGACCACACCGGAACAAGGCTTCTGGCAGGTCGAGACGGCATCACTGCGCGATTTCCCACAGCAGTTCAGGACCTTCGAAATCTTCCTCAACAGCGACTACACCGTGTCCATTGTCACGACGAACGTAGACCCATCCGTTGCCGAAGGCACCCCGGCCGCAACGTCGCGAAAATACGCGATTGCCCAATGGCAGATTACCCAGCCGTATTCCCCGACCAATCCATTTGTAAACGCACCCAATGTCCTCAAGGCCGGCGGAGCCATCCCCGTCCCAAGCATGGATCCGTCACGGCCACAGAAGGACCCGGTCCCAACAGACCCAAACCTGGACCCGACGATCAAGTATACCGATCTCTCGAACGCGGGCGTCCCGCTCAATGGGTCATGTAACGTTGAACTGTTCAAGCAGTTGAGCCCAGCCATGATAGCGGCCCTTAAGGTGCGATTTCCGACTGCATAGTTTTCGGCTAATGGGTCCGGGCAGATTCGCTGCTCGGACTCATGCTGAGTCCACCAAATGGAGGGCGTATTTCCTGACGTTCGGCAGCGTCAAGGGGCGACCGCAGGGAGGATTGAAGATAATGCACTGTAAGGAGGAGTTATGAAACCGTATGTCCTTCGCTGTAATCGCTATCTTGCCTTAAGTCTTTTTCTAACGGTTGTCCCCCTGGTTCTTTCCGGCTGCGGAGGAGGGAGTTCTTCCGCCCCTGCTATCAACACTTACGTTGCGGGAAGTGGCTGTTTCGGCAATGCCATAGACGCCGATGGAAATATATGGGTGGCGAATGGGGGCAACAACAACGTTACGAAACTGAGCCCCGACGGCAAAGTTATCGGCACCTACGTTGCGGGAGCGGGTCCTATCGGTATAGCCATCGACAAATCAGGAAACGTATGGGTGGAGAATTACGGCAACGGAACCCCGGGGACGGCTCTGGGTAACAGCAACGTTATGAAACTGAGCCCCTCCGGTGTCATTCTCGGCACCTATGCTACGGGAAGTTATCCTGCTGGAGGCATAGCCATAGACGTCGCCGGAAACGTATTGGTGACAAATTGGGGCGCCGTCTCCGGAACCGCCGGGACCCCGGGAACTGCTCCGGGCAACAGCAACATTACGGTATTGAGCCCCTCCGGTGACAATATCGGCACCTACGTTGCGGGAAGTTCTCCCGGAGGCATAGCCATAGACTCCGCCGGGAACATATGGGTAGCGAATAAGGGCGACGGAACTCCGGGGCTGGGCACGACGAACAGCAACGTTACGAAACTTGGCCCCGATGGCACCCCGCTCGGCACCTACATCGCGGGAAGTTATCCTGAAGGCCTGGCCATAGACCCCGCCGGAAACGTATGGGTGATTAATAAGGGCAAAAACGGAACCCCGGGGCTGGGCAAGTTGGACAGCAACGTTACGAAACTGTACCCCGACGGAAACGTTATCGGCACCTACGTTATTGGAAGTCTTCCGGAAATCGTAGCCATAGACTCCGCCGGACACGTATGGGTGACGAATGGGTATAACCGGGGAATAAATACGGGGCCGGAGAAAAGCAGCGTTATGGAACTGAGCCCCTCCGGCACCGTTCTCAACACGTATGCTACTGGAAATCAACCGTACAGCATCGCCATAGACAAATCAGGAAACCTATGGGTGACGAATTTTGGCGACGGCACCGCGGGAACGGCCCTGACGAACAGCAACATTCAGGTATATAGGGGGGCTGCAACAGGGCCGCAGTATTTCCCGTATTCCGGACCACAGTGGCCGGGCGCAGAGTGATTTCCACGATTGCGGAACGGCTCCTTTGAGGGGCCAGCAATCGTAAAGCCCCCGGCTTTGCCGGGGGCTTTACGTATTCATAATTGGCGC
>DATBXI010000387.1:0-2252 GCA_036514355.1 Desulfuromonadaceae bacterium | reverse complement strand
CCGCCCCATCCGTGCCGACGCCGACCGTGCCGGCCGCTCCCACCGGGGTCGCCGCCACCGGAGGCACCAATCAGGTGACCATCTCCTGGACAGCGGTCAGCAACGCCACCTCCTACAACATCTACTGGTCCACCACCACCGGTGTCACCACGGCCACCGGCACCAAGATCACCGGCGTATCGAGCCCCTATGTCCAGACCGGGCTCACGGCCAGCACCACCTACTACTACATCGTGACCGCGGTGAACAGTGCCGGCGAAAGCCTGCCGTCGAGCCAGGCCTCGGCCACCACCGCCGCATCCGCGCCGGGTCCGGGCGTGCCCGCAGCGCCCACCGGGGTCACCGCCACCGGCAGCACCAACGAGGTGACCGTCTCCTGGGCGGCAGTCACCGGCGCCACCTCCTACAACCTCTACTGGTCCCTCACCACCGGCGTCACTACGGCCACCGGGACCAAGATCGCCGGCGTCACCTCTCCGTTCAGCCATGAACTGCTGGCCGCCAACACCACCTACTTCTACATCGTGACCGCGGCGAACAGCGCCGGCGAGAGCCTGCCATCGAGCCAGGTCTCGGCCACCACCTCGGCGCTGGACGGCGTGGCCCTGTATGCCAGCAATTGCGCGGGCTGCCATGGCGCGCTGGCCTCCTCCTCCGTGCATGGCAGGACCGCGGCCCAGATCCAGAGCGCCATCAACGCCAACATCGGCGGCATGGGCTCCCTGTCCTTCCTGACTCCGGCCCAGGTGCAGGCCATTGCCGACGTATTGAGCTTCTGACCCCACGGGAAAGGGTCCGGTCCGCCGCGACCCTGTCCTTCCTCCAAGGACAGGCCCCGGTCCGCCGGGCCTGTCTCCCTCCCTACAATCACCAGCGAACAGGTGGCACAAGCCGGCAGGCGTTGCCTTGCGGCCTGAAATGGGCTATTGATGTGTATGCGCCCGGCACAATCACAAGCGACGGATGACCATTTCAGGAGGCCCCATGAACGCAGACATCAACGGCTGTACCCTCGCCTACGACGACCGGGGGAACGGCCTTCCCCTTATCCTTATCCACGGCTTCCCGCTCTGCCGGAAGATGTGGCGTCCCCAGGCCGAGGCGCTTACCAGGGCCGGCTGCCGGGTCGTCACGCCGGACCTGCGCGGCTTCGGGGAGAGCGACGTGCCTGCCGGGCCGGTGAGCATGGCGGTCTATGCCGATGACATGGTCGGGCTCATGAATTATCTGGGGATCGACAAGGCGGTGGTGGGGGGGATGTCCATGGGGGGGTATGTGCTCCTGAACCTCCTGGAACGGTACCCGGATCGGGTTGCCGCTCCCCTCTTCATCGTCACCAAGGCAGGCGGTGACGATGATGCGGCCAAGGCCCGACGGACGGCCCTTGCCGAGGCCTGTCGGACCCAGGGTATCCTGCCGGTGACGGAGCTCTTCCGCACGCTCCTGTTCGCCCCTGCAACCATGACGGACAACCCCGGGCTGGTTGACGAGGTGCTCGGCTGGGTGCGGGCAACCGATCCCGTGGGCGCGGCAGGCGGCCTCATGGCCATGCGGGACCGGAAGGACTGCGTCCACCTGCTGGGCACTATCGGCCACCCTACCCTGGTGATCGCTGCCGATCAGGACCAGGCCATACCGCTGGACAATTCGCGCCTCATTGCGGAACAACTGCCCAATGCCACGCTGCGCATCCTGCAGGGGGGCGGGCACATGGTGAACCTGGAGCAACCGACGGGGTTCAATGGGGCGATACTGGAGTTCCTGGCCGGGTTGTGAACGTAAACCGCCGTGCCCATGGCGGCGGTTTACCGGGATCGGCTACTTGGCCCGCAGGTACGGGTTCGGCCAGGGAACGTCCACGTGCAGGGCCGCGGCGGCATGGAGCGGCCAATAGGGGTCGCGCAGCATCTGCCGCGCCAGCAGCACGGCATCGGCCTGGCCCGTGGCCACGATCTGCTCCGCCTGGGCCGGCTCGGTGATCAGGCCGACCGCTCCGGTGGTAACCCCGGCCTCGGCCCGGACCCTGGCCGCAAAGGGGACCTGGAAGCCGGGACCAAAGGGAACCGGTTCATCCGGCACGGCAAAACCGGAGGAACAGTCGATCAGGTCCACTCCCATCTCCTTCAGTTTCCGGGCCAGAACCACCGACTGATCGATGTCCCATCCCCCCTCCACCCAGTCGGTGGCAGAAATCCGGACAAAGAGCGGCAGGTCCGCCGGCCACTCCTCACGGACCGCGCCGGCCACCTGCA
>DATBXI010000386.1:0-7330 GCA_036514355.1 Desulfuromonadaceae bacterium | reverse complement strand
GATGCCGGCCATCTCCAGGGCCCGGCGGGCGGCCCGGACGGCAAAGGTCGAGGTGCATTCCCCCTCGCCGGCGACACGGCGCTCCTTGATGCCGGTCCGGCTGGTGATCCACTCGTCGCTGGTCTCGACCATACGTTCCAGATCGGCGTTGGTGAGAATCTTTTCCGGCACCGCGGAGCCGGTTCCGGTAATCCTGGCTCTCAGCATGGTAGCTCCCTCAGGCGGCGTCCTGGGTTTTCTGGCCAGCTCGCTGCATGTAGACGGCATAGTTTTCCGAAAGTTTTTCGGACACGTGCTCGGTCACGCCGCTTTTGGCATAGTCATGGGCAAAACGGATGGCATTCTTGATGGCCTTGGTATTGGAACCGCCATGGCAGATCATGCCGACGCCGTTGATCCCCAGCAGCGGCGCGCCGCCGTATTCGGCGTAATCAACGGTCTTCTTGAAACGCTTGAACGCGCCGCGTATGAACAGCCCTCCCAGTTTCGAAACCCAGCTTTTGAAGATTTCGTCCTTGAGCATGGTACCCATGGCGTCGGCCAGTCCTTCCGATACCTTGAGCACCACATTGCCCACAAAACCGTCGCATACCACCACTTCCACGGTCCCCTTGAAGATGTCGCGGCCTTCCACGTAGCCGGCATAGTTGAGGGAGGTGTTCTTCAGGATAGCATTGGTTTCGCGGGTAAGATCATTGCCCTTGGAGTCCTCCTCGCCGTTGGACAGCAGCCCCACGGCCGGATTGGCGATACCCATGGCGTAGCGGGCGTAGACCTCGCCCATGATGGCGAACTGGACCAGATGCAACGGTTTGCAGTCCACGTTGCCACCCACGTCGAGCACCAGGGTCTTGCCGCGAAGGGTAGGGAAAATCTGGGCAATGGCGGGACGTTCGATGCCGCTGATGCGCTTGAGGACAAACATGCCGGCCGCCATGGTGGCACCGGAATTGCCGGCGCTGACCGCGGCGCATGCCTTGCCGTCCTTGACCAGGTCAAAGGCCAGGCGCACGGAGGAGTTGCGCTTTTTACGCACCGCGTCCGAAGCGGAGTCGTGCATCCCGACAACTTCACTGGCGTGGAAAATATCGATGTCGAGCCCCTGCCAGGCGTGCTTGGCCAGCTCAGTCTCGAGCCGGGCACGGTCCCCCACCAGGGTCACGGGTATACCGAACTCCCGGCAGGCAGCCACGGCCCCGCCCACTTCGATGGTCGGGGCGTTATCGCCACCCATCGCATCAACAGCTACTCTCATCAGCCCAGGTAATGACACGGCAGCAGGCTGATATTATTGAGCTTTGGCGAGGTCGAGGACTTCTTTACCCTTGTAGGTGCCGCAGGTCGGACAGACACGATGGGGCAGCTTGGGAGACTTGCACTGGGGGCAGACGGACACGGACTGGGTCGTCAGGAAGTCGTGGGCCCTTCTCATGTTCTTGCGCGATTTGGATGTCTTCTTCTTGGGTACTGCCATGATGGTTCTCCTTTTTCGGTGGGCCGTCCAGAGCCGTCACCATGTGTTATCTGGATACCTTGAAATCCTTGAGAGCACTGAATTTGAAACTGGTCTGCTCCTGCTGGCAGGAGCAGGAGCCCCGGTTCATGTCGGTCCCGCAGACCGGGCAAAGTCCTTTGCACTCCTCACTGCAGAGCGGCTTGAGCGGTATCTCCATGGCTACCTGCTCCTCGATCTCGTGGGTGAGGTCGATCTCGTCGCCGCTGTAGGTTGCCGAGACAAGATCTTCTTCCGCCAGCTCGGTCTCCTCCTCTTCCCCCAGGTCCGGGGAGGCGGCCTTGCGGAAGTAGATCGTAAACGCGGAGGCCAGGGGCGCCTCATAGGCGACAAGACAGCGTGAGCAGACCAGCTCGATCCGCGTGCTCACCCCACCCGAGACCCGTATGTGGTCGAATTCACGGGCAGCAATTATGTCGGTCAGGACCGGGGCGGTAAAGGTACATTCCCCGTTTGCCTGGATGCCGGCAAGGACCGGAAAGGCGTCCACCGGATCCTCGGTGCGCAACGAAAAGGGTTTATCCTGTATATGGTCGACCCGTATCTTCATACCGCCTGCCCGCCGCTCAGCCACTTCTGTGAATAAATTCAAAGCAAGTCAGTATAGTCAACAAAACCCGTTTGTCAAGATTTTTGCATGGGTTCCGTCCGCTGCCGGCCGTAGCGGTGCAGCATCTCAGCCTGCGACGACGCCAGATACCGGTCGAGCAGGTCCCAGCTGAAGCGCCAGCTCCAGTTGCCGTCGGCAGTACCGGGGACGTTCATGCGTGCCTCGGTTGCCAGGCCGAGCAGGTCCTGCAGCGGGATGATGACCGTGTTGGCCACGGACATGTACGCTGCCCGGAGCATATCTTTAACAATACCACCTTCCCTGGCTCCAAGATAGTCATGTACCGACCGTCGCCCGTCAGGGGTGAGGTGGTCGTACCATCCCAAGGTAGTATCGTTGTCGTGGGTGCCGGTGTATATCACGCAGTTCCGCACATGGTTGTGGGGCAGATAGGGGTTGGTCGGACCCGAGTCAAAGGCGAACTGGAGTATCTTCATGCCGGGATAGCCGTACTGGTCCCGCAACGCCTCCACCGTGGGGGTGATCACCCCCAGGTCCTCGGCGATGATGGGCAGTGGCCCGAGGGCCGCGTGGACCACGTCGAAGAGCTGGCTCCCCGGTCCCGTTACCCAGCGCCCCCTGACCGCCGTCCGCTCCTTGGCCGGTACCTGCCAGGCCGCCTCGAAGCCGCGGAAGTGGTCGATACGCACGCAATCGAACAGGGTGAACGTGTGGCGGAACCGCTCTATCCACCAGGCGTATCCCTGCTGTTCCAGCGCCCCCCAGTCGTAGAGCGGATTACCCCACAACTGGCCGGTCTTGCTGAAATAATCCGGCGGCACCCCGGCCACCGCGGTGGGCGCTCCTGCGTCGTCCAGCAGGAAGATGCCGCGGTTGCGCCACACATCGGCCGAATCATAGGCAACGAAGATGGGCAGATCGCCGATGACGGCGATCCCATGGCCGGCGGCATAGTCATGCAGCCCCTGCCATTGGCGCTGGAACTGCCACTGCTGGTACTTCTGGGCGCCGATTTCGGGACCCAGTTCCCGTGAGGCCCGCTCGTACATCTCCGGCGTTATCAGGGCCATGTCCCTCGGCCAGCGGTGCCAGCTTTTCCCCTTGTAGCGCTGCTTCAGCGCCATGAAGAGCGCGTAGTCGTGCAGCCAGGGGGTGGTGTCGCAGAAATGCCAGAACTCCTCCATGCGTGCCGTCCTGCCGGCGGCGAAGAACGCCGTGGCAGCCCGGTGAAGCGCACCCAGCTTAAACTCGGTCACCGCGCCGAAGTCCACCCGCTCCTCCGGAAAGCAGCCGGGGCAGGCGTCGTCGGCCAGGTCCCCTTCCCGGACCAGTTGTTCGAGGTCGATCAGGAGCGGGTTGCCGGCAAAGGCCGAAAAGGCCGAATAGGGAGAATTGCCGCAGGCCGGAGGGGCAAGGGGCAGGACCTGCCACAGGGACATGCCCATGGCGGCCAACAGGTCGATGAACCGCCGGGCATCATCCCCCAGGGTGCCGATACCGCCGGCCCCGGGGAGCGAGGTGGGATGCAACAGTACTCCGCAACTGCGTCTGTTCAGCATGACGTACCTCCCGCCGAATGGTTGTGGGGTTTAGGGCGTGCCGGTCGGATGTCCCTTTGCTTCATCCCGGAACAGCACGTCCAGCTTCATGTCACGCCCCTGGCGTTCGACCCGCAGGGTTCCCTTATCGCCGGGGTGTCGCCGTTTCAGGGCATAGATCAGGTCAAAGTACTCCGCCAGGGGGTCGTTGTCCAGGCCGAGCAGCAGATCCCCCGGCCGCAGGCCGGCGCGTTCGGCAATGGAGCCGGGGACCACCTCCTTGACCGCAATCCCCCGCCCGCCCGGTCCCGGTTCGGTCATAACGCCGAGCGTGACACCGGATTTGGGCAGATCCTCGTAGGCAAAGTACGCCATGAAATCATAGGGCCGCATGGGAAACTCGGGGACGGTGACGTCCATGAGGCGGTCCCGTTTGTCCGGCGGGATCTCGATCTCATGCCCCCCGACCAGGGTATAGGATGTGGGCAGGCGGCGGAAGACCCGTCGGGGGATGCCGAAGCCGTAGCTGATGTGGTTGCCCCCGGCCACCACCAGCATGTGCTTGTCCGTGCCGGCAGGGCTCATGAGGTAGCGCGCCACCGACTCGGCCATGGTCTCGTCCCACAGCGTCTGGGCCCGTACAAATCCCTCCAGCCCCATTTCGCCATGACTATGGCCTCCGAAGATGGCCTGCACCATGGCGCGCTGGTAGGGGTCGCCCAGGTCCAGTTCGGGCAGCTGCGCCCGTTGCCCGGGGTCCAGCTGGTCCGGCGTCCGGGAGCGCAACGCCGCCACCAGCTCCTTTTCGGCGTTCAGGGCAATGACCGGGATATGCCGCTCGCGAGCGAAATTCAGGAGGTCGCGGTAATGGGCAAAGTCCATCCGCCAGGTGTCGTACCAGCGCGACTCCCTGAGAAAGGCCTTCTCGTCCAGGAGCCCCGCCACCCAGCGGTCCAGCACTGGCTGCTGGGAGCGGACGAACATTTCCATCCCCAGGGCCACGCCGCCGGGGTGGCGCTCGGCCAGCCCCTGGAGGAGTTGCAGCTCCAGCCTGTGGGATGCGGGATTGTCGTGGGTCTCGCCCACGTAGACGATGCGGCTGTCAGCGGCCACGGCCAGCATCTGGGCGGCGGAGACCGGGACGCCGGTAGCCAGGTGCACGATCTGGCCGACCGTGGGGGGTGATGCGAGGGGATAGGGTTCCTGGGGATCTTCCATCATCACGTGTTCTCCCGTGGTGCAGCAGGCGGTCAGGCTGACGAGGCAGAGCACAAGGGCCAGATACGGAACATACGTCATGGAACGGCGGCGGATCATACGGTCTCCACATCAGAATTACGGAACATAGTCGCCAGGTTATGGAACCTCAGTAATAGCGCACCGAGTGGAAGGGGCGCCTGATGGCCCGATGAAAGCCGATGGCCGGGTACCCCATGATCAGCACCAGCTTGGGGGTGTGCCCTGCGGGCAAGCCGTATTTCCGCATCAGCGGCTTGCTGCGGGAGACCATGGGCGCCACGCAGCCGATCATGGTGGTGCCCAGCCCCAACGATTCGGCGGCCAGCATGGCATAGGTGCAAGCGATGAAAGCGTCCGCGCCGTCGGCATAGGGGGAGACGTGGAACATCAGCGCCGCCGGGGCATCGTACAGCACCAGGTCCCTGCCTGCCCGGCGGCCAGCCACCAGTTCGCGCCCCAGGGGGATGATAAAACTCTCGAACCACTGGGCGGCGCTCCGTTTCATGAGCAGCCGCAGCACCCCCCGGGCGACCGGGTTGTCCACGTACCTGAGGAATCCCTCATAGGCGGCCACGGTGTCCCGCGCCAGTTCATCCACCTTGTGGCGGCCGTGGAAGACCGCCACCCCCACCTCCCACGGCGGGATCCCCATGGGCGCGGTGGCAGCTGCGGCCAGCACACGCTCGATCGTCTCCCCGGAGACCTCGTCCCCGGTGAAGTGGCGGATGCTGCGGCGCGCAAGCATCAGCGCCTCCAGCTGCTCCGCCCCGGCTCGCCCTTCCCGGTCGGGCAAGTCCACCAGATCACCCGGCGCCACTCCGCGGCCGGTCACGGTGATGCACCCCAGAGGGCAGACCATGGTGCAATGGCCGCAGGCGATGCAGCCAAAGACCGCATCCCGGTCAATGGCCATGCCATGTTCGGCGCGGCTCAGCACCCCCACCGGGCAGGCCTCGGCACAGGCCCCGCAGGTGGTGCAGATTGTCCGGTCGATGACCGGTGTGCCTGTTTCAGGGCCGAAGCTGGAAATGGCTCCCATACATACTCCTCCCAATCAAAAATGTGCGGATCGCTGGTCCATCAATAGACGCGGGGATCCGGGTTGTCCACCATGGGGTTGAGGCGGACCGCCAGGGAGAACAGGTAGGGGTAGTCCTGCTTGAGGTGCTTCATGTAGGCAAGCCACTCCCGCGATAGGTAACCGAAGGCGCGCTTGATGTCGCCGTTTATATGTTCTGTATCGGCTTTGGACATGGCGTCGAACGATTCACGGGCATCCAGTTCCTCCACCAGGTGGAACACAGCCCAGAGCAGGTCGGTAAACTGCTCGTGCTCCATTAGGTTCTGGTTTTCCAGGAGTCCCACCAGGAAACCGCGCCGGGACGTCAGGAACGCCTTGAGGTGCTCTTTGTCGCGCCCCGAGCTGTCGATGGCCGGATCATGGGACCGCAGGTAGTCAAGGGCACGCTGAAAATCCTCATCATGCCACTGGGGGGTGACGTGCAGCTCCCTGCGCAGATCGGCGCCCATGACCACGTAACCGGACAACTCCTTGAGCAGACGATTGCCCACCTCGCTGAAAAAGACCCCGATCACCATGTTCAGCTTGCGCATGATGGTCTGGCGCTCCCGCTCCTTCATGGTCTGCTCGATCATCAGCGTAACAAATATAACGTAGATCGGCAGAAACGCCAGGTTTCCCAGGAAACTGGACAGGGTGTCGCGGACCGTGCCGAGGATCCGGTAGTCCGCGCCATAGAGGACAACCGAGAGAATGGCAAGCATGATCAGCACAATGCGTTTACTGGTGGGTCGGTTTTTCATGTGGATTGTCTCCGGGCAGGTCAGATGGGCAGCATGATGGTGATGCGGCATCCCCCTTCCGGGGGGGATTCGGCCCTGATGGTTCCTCCGTGGGCATCGATGATGCGGTAGGTGATGGCCAGCCCCAGGCCACTGCCGTCCGGCTTGGTGGTCCAGAACGGCTCGAACAGGTGTGCCGCCGTCTCATCACTGATGCCGCTGCCGCTGCCCGTCACCGTGATGACGGCGGCAGGCGCCTTGTTGAAACCATCCGCGCCGTTCAGCTGGAAATGGGCCTCCAGCTCCACCCTCCCCCCATCGGCCATGGCGTCGGCCGCATTGCGGAGCAGGTTGAGCAGCACCTGCCGGAACTGGTTGACATCGGCCCGCACGACCATGTGACCCGGAACGAGGTTGATCAGCTTCACCCGGGTGAAACGGCTGTCGGAGGCGAGCAGCGTGCACATGTCGTCGCACAGGGGGCGCAACTCCACACGCTCCTTGCTGGGCGAGGCGGGACGGGCATAGGCCAGGAATTCGGCGATCAGGGCGTCGAGCCGGTCGGCCTCGCGCAGCACAATGGACAGCAGCCGGCGGTCACTGTCGGCAATGGAGCCGTGCTCTGCCAGCAGCTGCACCGACCCGCTCATGGAGGCCAGGGGGTTG
>DATBXI010000385.1:0-2830 GCA_036514355.1 Desulfuromonadaceae bacterium | reverse complement strand
TAGCTCAGGAGGCGGCTGCGGAAGTTGGGATATTCCCACAGGATGGTGCCGTCGGCGTCAAGGACCTGGGCGGTCATGATCAGGTAGTTGAAGTCGCCGGTCATGGATTTCAACAGGGTGGGCGAGGAAACCTTTTCGGTCATCTCCAGGCCGCTTACCACGACGAACATGACCGCGTCCAGGTTGTTCCTGCGGATGAAATCCCGCAGTGCCTCTGTTTTCCAGAAGTACTTGTTGTAGCGGATGGCCGCGTCATCCCGTTTTTCACGGCGGAAGAACAGGTTGGCGAAGATCTGGCGGGGATCGCCGTCCAGCAGCGCCACGGTGTAGAAATTACCGCTCCCCTTGAGTTTGCGCACGAGCTGCGGTTCGTAGATGCGGTTCATGTCGGCAACCAGGGGCAGCATCACGTCCTTCTGGGGGTGCCGGATGTCGGAATCGGCGTCGATCATGATGGGTGCCACGCCCAGCACCCGCACCTTGTCACTGAAGTTTTCCATCGGCACGTTGAAGTGGTTACGGGCGCAGCCGAACAGCATAAACAGCAACGGCAGCACAAGCAGTCGTTTCATGGCATCCTCCGCATACAGGCTCGATACAAGTGAATCTCAAGGGGTAGTTTATACCAGATGCCCACCCTGTTTTCCACTTAATTCAAAGAAACCCACCCCTGCCGGCAGCAGCATATTTGATTGACAACCCTGGGATTCTTTCTGTATTCTCAGCATCATACAACCTGCTTATCGAGAGTGGTGGAGGGAAAGGCCCTGTGAAGCCACAGCAACCGGCCGTATTGGCGTCAGGTGCTAATTCCTGCCGAAAGGCAAAGATGAGGGGTGCGCTGCGAACGTCGTGTTTCAGCCCCTTTTCATCACCGCATGAGAAGGGGCTTTTGCATGTCCGTCGGGGTCGTCACGGAACAATCCATAACCTTTGAGAACGGCATCAAGCTGGATAGCGGACGCATCCTGGCTCCGATCACGCTCGCCTACGAGACCTACGGCACCCTTAACGCAACCGCCTCCAACGCCATCCTGGTGGAGCACGCCTGGACCGGCGACGCCCATCTGGCCGGCAAGCGCCGCGAGGAAGATACCAAGCCGGGGTGGTGGGATGCCATCGTGGGTCCGGGCCGGCTGCTGGACACCGACCGCTGGTTCGTGATCTGCTCCAATGTGATCGGCTCCTGTTACGGCTCCACCGGACCGGCCTCCATAAACCCCCGGACCGGCAAACGGTACAACCTCTCCTTCCCGGTCATCACGGTGCGCGACATGGTGCGGGCCCAGAAACTGCTGACGGATGCCCTGGGTATCGACCGCCTGCTGTGCGTCATGGGGGGGAGCATGGGGGGGATGCAGTCCCTGGAGTGGGCCACCCAATACCCGGACAGCACGGCCTCGGCCATCGTGCTGGCCGCCACGCCGCGCCCGTCGCCCCAGGCCATTGCCCTGAACGCCGTGGCCCGCTGGTCGATCTTCAACGACCCCACCTGGCGCAAGGGGGAGTACAAGCACAACCCCAAGGACGGCCTGGCCCTGGCCCGCGGTATCGGCCATATCACCTTCCTGTCGGACGAGTCCATGAACGCCAAGTTCGGCCGCCGCTTTTCGGCCAAGGACGGCCAGTTCGACTTCTTCGGCCAGTTCGAGGTGGAGCGCTACCTGAACTACAACGGCTACAACTTCGTGGACCGCTTTGACGCCAATGCCTTCCTCTACCTGGCCAAGGCCCTGGACCTGTACGATGTTGCCTGGGGATACGAATCCACGACCGAGGCGTTCAGCAACGTAACGGCGCCCCTTCAGTTCTTCGCCTTCAGCTCCGACTGGCTCTATCCCCCCTACCAGACCGAGGAGATGGTTACCTGCCTGAAGGAACTGGGCAAACCGGTGGAGTACCACCTGATCCCGTCGGCCTATGGCCACGACGCCTTTCTGCTGGAGCACGAGACCTTTGCACCGCTGGTGCGCGCCTTCCTGGAACGTGCCGAGTTCGGAAAACCCTGAAAACCTCGCATCGTTCTCTCACAGAGCACACGGAGAGCACAGAGAAACCCCGAAATCTTTTTAGATCTTCTCTGCGCCTCTGTGAGCTCTAGCGAGCGAAGTGAGCGAGTGAGAGAATGTTTTAAACCAATGAGAAAGAACTATGTCATTACTGTTGGATGAACTCAGGGACAACGCCCTGTTCAGGCGGCTGCGGCACGGGGTGGGACGGGCTGTGGGGGACTTCGGGCTGATCGAGGCGGGGGACCGGATCGGGGTGGCGGTGTCGGGGGGCAAGGATTCCTACACCCTGCTGCTTCTGCTGGAGGAGTTGCGCCGGCGGGCGCCCATCCCCTTCGAGATCGTAGGGATCAACATCGATTCCGGCTACCCCGGCTACCAAACCGCGGTCATCGAGGAGTTTCTGCGCGAAAACGGCTTCGACTACCGCATGGTGGCGACGGAACACTACGCCATTATCCAGGAAAAGCGCCGCCCGGGCTCGTCTTACTGCTCCATCTGTGCCCGCCTCAAGCGGGGCGCGCTCTACGAGGCGGCCCGCACCCTGGGCTGCAACAAACTGGCCCTGGGACACCACAGGGACGACTTCATCGAAACCCTGCTCCTGAACCAGTTCTTCGTCGGCTCCCTCAAGGCCATGTCGGCCCGCATGCTGGCCGACAACGGCGAAACGACCGTCATCAGGCCCCTGGTGTACGTGGCCGAGGCGGATATCATCGCGTTCTCGCAGCAGGCCAGCCTGCCGGTGGTCTGTTGCCGCTGCCCGGTCTGCGGCACCGCCGACCTCCAGCGCAAACGGATGAAGCGGCTGCTCAGCGAAC
>DATBXI010000384.1:0-4900 GCA_036514355.1 Desulfuromonadaceae bacterium | reverse complement strand
AGGAGCACTATTATTACAGAGGCATATTTTCTGACCGGCGGAAGATGGTGCTAATCAGGATGGAAAAAGATTCAATCATCAGCATATAGAACGCTTTTAAATTCTAACCCTTCGATTTTCCTCCGCGTTCCTCCGCGTCCTCCGCGGTAAACGCTTCTTATTTCAGGATTGCAGGGGTTCACGCCCTGTGGCATGATGGCGACACGTAACCATGACCAATCTTACGCTCCCCACAATCCCGCACGACCTGTTCCCGTCACTGTCGATCATGCTGTCCGTGCTGAAGCTCTTCATCATCCCCGTGGGCGGCGGCATACCTGCCGGCGTCCTGCTCGCCCAGGCCAAGGGGGTGGCTTGGCCCGTCACCGCGCTGCTCTACCTGGTGTCGGACATCATCCTGGCCATTGCCTTTGAACCGGTCCTGCGCCTGATCACGCTGGTGTGCGGGAAGGTGGCATTTCTGGCCCGCATCGGCGCCCTCCTGAAGGCCGCCACCGCCCGGAGCGCGTCGCACTTCGGAGGGGCCGGCGCCGGTCCGCTGGCGCTCATCATGATCGCGTTCGGTGTCGATCCCATGACCGGCCGCGCGTCGGCGCTTGCCGCAGGCCATGGGTTCGTTGCCGGGTGGGCATTTGCCATTAGCGGCGACATGCTGTACTTCGCCGTCATCGCCCTTACGACCTTGCGCCTGAATACCTATTTCCGCGACCCCAACACGACCATGCTGATCGTCCTCGGCGGGATGTTCCTGGTGCCGGTGCTGGTTCGCCGCATGCGGTCACGCGGCGGGCTCCCGCAGGGGATGCAGGGCGCGGCGGACGGGAGTGGGGAACAATGAACCGGGACGCACGTTGGACGGAACTGCTGGAGGAAGTGGCGCTGCAGCGGCAATGCCTCGACATGATGAACGGGGGATGGATCGGCGAGTACAGCGCCCGCGGCGGCGTCATCTACTGCGCCCGCGGGTGCCATGGCTGCTGCTCCCTGACCGTGAACTGCACCCTGACCGAAGCGGTGGCGCTGGCCGAGGTGCTCGATGAGGCGCAGCTCGCGGCTGTCCACGCCTATGCCGGCCGGCTGCGGGAACTGGCGGCCACGGTCGGCGACATGAAGGGATACCTGCAGATGCAGCGCCGTGACATGGGCATGTGCCCCCTGCTGGCTCATGACGGCGCCTGCGGCGTGTATGGCTCCCGGCCGCTGACCTGCCGCTCGCTCCTCTCCACCAAGGAGCGTTACTGGTGCGCCGTGGATTTCGCCACCATCCCCCCGGACGAGAAGGCGCAGTACATCGCCTCCCTGGACCGGTCGGTTGCGGCCTTTCCCCTGCACTACGTGGCATCCGCCCAGGAGACCGGCCGGGAGCTGGAGACGCGCCAGCTGGCGCACATGCAGGAACTGTTCGGGTTCTCGTGCTACGGCTGCATGCCGGTGCTGGTCGCCCTGGTGCACGGCCATGGCCTTGCCGCGGCCGCAACCCGTGAGCAGGCGGAGCGTCTGGTCAGCGGGGCCGGTTTCGCCAATCCACTGCTGGTTTCAATGCTGCCCTGAAGCGCTCCGCGTTCAGCGCGCCCGGGTCAGCTGCAGCGCCACACCTCCCGCATCCTTGCCCTTGTCGTACAGGGTCCATTGCTGGACGATGTGGTCCTTGTCCGTGAAGGTGATGCGCACCCCGTGCATGTGCTTCTCCGTGGCCGGATCGATGTCGTTCCCCGCTTGCGCGAAGACCAGCTCGATCGATTGGGGGTCGGCCTTTACGAGGGCCATGCGCGGCTGGTTGCGGAGCATGCAGTAGTGGGTCATGGCCAGTTTCCCGTTGCGATCAGTGTAGACGGACACCATCTCATCCCTGCTCCCCGGGAACAGCGTCTCCACCAGCGCGCTGCCGCCGGCTGAGAGGCGATATTCCACCCTGACCTTGTCTCCCGGCTTACCCATGTCGGCGGTTCCTTCCCAGACGCCCACAAGCTGCTTCATCCGCTCGAATTCCGGCGAGCCGGTGTACGGAGCGGACGGGTGTTCACCCGCATGGCTAGCGACCAGGCCGGCGAGGAACAGGCCGATCACGCTGCACACCAGCGATGTTATTCTGCTCATCACGAGCCTCCTTTCGCAGGGTTGTTGGATGCACTCACGCAACAACCCCTCCTGTAGTTACACCCTCATTTTACCCCTTGCGGGCGCAGAATTCGAGGAGGGCAATACGCCCTCCGTACGTCCGCTCATCGGTCGCTCATACGCGCTCGGTTGACAAACGCCACCCGGCCGTGCCATAAACCATGCGCTTGGAGAAAGCCGCTTCAGCATGACGAAGCGGTTTTTGCGTTTGTCAGCCGTGAGAACACGAAAAATTCAGATGGAGAGCGTGAGTGGATACCAGAAAACGACTGCTGATCAGAAACAAGACCATAGCCACGGCATTGATGATCGGCGCGGCCCTGCTGTTCGTGGTGGCCCGCCTGCACCAGGGGCAGGGTGCCTGGGGGTGGGTGGCGGCCTTTGCGGAGGCGGCCATGGTGGGCGCGCTGGCGGACTGGTTCGCGGTGGTGGCGCTGTTCCGCCACCCCCTGGGGGTGCCGATCCCCCATACGGCCATCATCAGGAACAAGAAGGACGCCATTGCCGGGAACCTGGCTGACTTTATCCGCGACAAGTTCCTGGCCAGCGATACCCTGATCGCCCGGCTGCGGACGTACGACCCGGCCGCGCATCTGGCCGCCTACCTGATGTCGGGTGGGAATGCGGCCGGCCTGGCGCAGGGGGTGACCCGTGTGCTTGCCGATTCCCTGGATTTCATCGATGACGAGCGGGTGCAGCAGCTGCTGCGGGGCGTCCTGAGCAACCGGATCGACAGCTTCGATGTGGCCACCTCCGGTGCATCGATCCTCGATGCGCTGCGGAACGGCAATCGCCACCAGGCCGTGCTCGACGACCTGCTCGCACGTTGCGCCGCGTGGCTGGGGAGCGACGAGGCCCAGACCAGGCTGGCCAAGGCCATCGACGACATGTGTACCAAGGAATACCCGCTGCTGAGCGCTTTTATCCCCAACCGGGAGCAGTTCGCCCGGGGCACGGGCGAGAAGATCGTCAAGCGGATCAACGCCTTTATCCAGGAGGTGAACGCCGATCCCGGCCACGAGGTCCGGTACCGCTTCGACACCGCCGTGACCGGTTTCGTCGCCCGGCTGAGGTCCGACCCGGCGTTGCGTGGCAAGGTCGAGGCGGTCAAGCGGGAGGTCGTGCATAACCAGGCCATCACCGACTATGCGCGGCATCTGGGCAGCGACTTGAAGGAGTGGCTGAAACGCGACCTGCAGCTGCCCCAGTCGCAGGTGCGGGAGCGGATTGCGGCAGCGGTCGCCGGCCTGGGTACGGCCCTGGCGAACAACCCGGCACTGAAGGAGTCGCTGAACGAACACCTGGAGACGCTGGTGCTGCACTACGGCGATACGCTGCGCAGCGCCATCAGCGGGCATATCGCCGCTACCGTGCGGCAGTGGGAGGCTGATGACTACACCACCGAGATCGAGCTCTCCATCGGCTCCGACCTGCAGTTCATCCGGATGAACGGCACCCTGGTGGGGGGTGTGATCGGCCTGCTGCTGCACGGGGTTGCGCTGCTGCTGGCGTAGCCGGATGCACAGGGCGGTCAGTGGCTGTCTCCGCTGTTTCTGCTATAACAGATGTGGTAGAAATGAACGATGAAGTATCGTACGAAAGGAGATGGGGAGGTATGACGATGAGAACGGTTGAAACGATCAAGAAGATGGCAATGGCAGTTGCCGGCGGCGTTGCGCTGCTGCTGTCGCTGGCCGCTGTCCCAACAGAGTCGGTCGCCGCCGAGTTGCAGCCGCTCTCCATCAGCATGGAAGGATATGCCTATCCCTATCCGGTGCAGATGCTCCCCCTGACCATCGAGGGGCAGGACCTGCGGATGACGTACATGGATGTGCGGCCGACCGGGACCGACCGGGGCAGGACCGTGCTCCTGCTGCACGGCAAGAACTTCTTCGGTGCCTACTGGAAGGCGACCATCGCGGCCCTGACGGCGAACGGCTACCGGGTGATCGTCCCGGATCAACTCGGGTTCGGCAAGTCCTCCAAGCCCAACATCCACTACAGCTTCCACCTGATGGCAGCCACCACGAAACGGCTGCTGGATACGCTGGGTATCGACAAGGTGGTGGTGGTCGGCCACTCCATGGGGGGGATGGTGGCGACCCGTTTCACCCTCATGTTCCCGCAGACCGTGACCCACCTGGTGCTGGAGGACCCCATCGGCCTGGAGGATTACCGCACCCTCGTGCCGTATGCCTCGCTGGAGGAGCTGTACAAAACAGAGCTGGGTGCCACGGAGGAGGGTATCCGCGCCTACCACAAGGGGTATTACGTACAGTGGCGGCCGGAGTACGACGAGTACGTGCAGGTGGCGGCCCGGTGGCGGCTGAGCGGCGAGTATCCGCGGCTGGCCATGTCTGCCGCGCTGACCTACCAGATGATCTACGAACAGCCGGTCTGCCACGAGTTCGGCGACATCAAAGCCCGGACCCTGCTGGTGATCGGCCAGGCCGACCGGACCGTGGTGGGCAAGGCCCGGGTGCCCAAGGCGCTTCTCCCCCAGGCCGGGCAGTACCCGCAGCTGGGGAGGCGAACGGCCCAGCTCATTCCCGGCGCCAAGCTCGTCGAGCTGCCCGATGTGGGGCATATCCCCCATTTCGAGGCAGCGGAGCGCTTCCACCAAGAACTGCTCGCGTTCATCCAGTAGGGTACCAGGAACACCTTGCGTGATGTGCAAAGGCGGCCAACCGGCCGCCTTTGTCTGTTTGTGCGTCGAAAACAAGAGGGGAGGAACGCTAGCGGCACCCTGTCGCAACCGTTTCAGTGGCCCTATTGCAAAAAT
>DATBXI010000383.1:0-3238 GCA_036514355.1 Desulfuromonadaceae bacterium | reverse complement strand
CGGTCCTGAAGGTCCTGCTGCCCCCCGAAGTAGTCGGTCAGCCGGCCGAAACAGGTGCCGTTAAGGGCGAATGCCAGGGTATTGATGGTAAAGTCCCGGCGGTAGAGGTCGTGGCGCAGCGATGAGCGCTCCACCGTGGGGAGCACGCCGGGCGATTCGTAGTACTCCAGGCGGGTGCTGGCCACGTCGATCTTGGTCCCGTCGGGGAAGATCACCACGGCGGTGCCAAATTTGTGATGGCTGCGGATCCGGCAGCCATGGCCGGCCGCGAACCGTTCGGCAAAGAAGATGCCGTCCCCCTCCACGGTCACGTCCATGTCCAGGTTGCCCACCCCCAGAAGCAGGTCGCGCACGAAGCCCCCCACCGCATAAACGGCGAGCCCCAATTCGTCCCCGGTCTTCCCCAGCTCGCGCAGCAGGGCAATGGCCGCCCCCGGCAGGCGCTTGGCGATCAGGCCGGCAATGGCCCGGCTCTTGGGGACATAGGAGAGGGACTCCACGTCGTAGAACGCCTCGGCCTGTTCCCGCCGGCCGCCGTACATGTGGCGCAGCAGATCGGTGCGCGTCACCGCCCCGGCCAGCCGCTCCCCCTCGAACACCGGCACGAAGCGGCGGTTCCCCTCCACCATGTACTCCTGGATGTCGGAGAGCAGGGTAGTGGGGGTGGCCCGCATGAACTCCGAGTGCATGAAGTCGTCCACCGCCGACGGCCCCAGATCATGGTACAGCGCCTTTTCCACGGTCTTGCGCGAGATGATGCCGATCATCCGCTCCCCCGCCATGACCGGCATGGCGTTGCAGTTGTAGCGGGTCAGGAGTTCCCGGGCCTCGGCAATGGTGATCCCGGACGGCATGGTCTTGACCGGCGACGACATGAGGTCCCGGGCACTGACCCGCGGGCTGACCACCACCCTGAGCAGTTCCTCCAGCCGCTCCAGCACCTGTTTCAACGATTGGTCGCGCACCGTGGCCGACGCGGCCGTGGCATGCCCGCCGCCATGGAAGCGCCGCAGGATATCCCCCGCATTGACCTCCGCCACCCGGCTGCGGGCCACCAGGTAGACGCGGCTTTCCATCTCCACCACCAGGAACAGGGCGTCCAGGTTCTCCATGTCGCGCATCATGTGGGCCAGGGCCGCGATGTCCCCCACATAGGTGTCGCAGGAGGCATGGGCCACGGAAACGGTGATCCCGTTGACCGCGGTGCTCTTGAGGGTCTTCAGGAGGCTGTTCAACAGCTCCACTTGCCGGGTGGTCAGCCCCTGGGTGAGGGAGTCGGCGACGACGTTGAGATGCGCCCCCTGGCCCAGCAGCCAGCCCGCGGTCCGGAAGTCGTCGGCAGTGGTGGATGGAAACAGGAGTCGGCCCGTGTCCTCGTAGATGCCCAGCATGACCAGGGTGGCTTCCGCCGGCGTCAGCTCCACGCCGTGGTTCATCAGCACATCCGCCAGGATGGTGGACGACGAGCCGCTGGCGCGGATGATGCCGCCGGTAGGCCGGATGCTGCGCTCCGTCACCGGGTGGTGGTCGTAGATATGGATCTCCAGGCCGGGGCGTTCGACGATCTCCGCGAACCGTCCGATACGGTTGGCGTGCTGGCAATCCACGATGATCAGGCGAGTCACCAGGCTAAGGTCCACATCCTTGGGGCGGGTGACAGGGGGGAAATACTCGGGGTGCCGTTCCAGGAAGTCCCGCACCCCCTTTTCCTGGGAGCCGGGAAAGGCGATCGCGGCATCGGGATAGAGCAGTGCCGCCGCAATCATGGCGCCCAGGCAGTCGAAATCGGCGTTGACGTGGGTGGTGATGACGTCCATCAGGAAATAGGCCTCGCAGGTACCAGACGGATTCGCTGGTGCAGACATCCGTGAAATTCGGCAAACAAGCAGCTAGTGTCCCGTGCGGTTAGTCATGGGAAGTAATTCCGAGCTATTTTGGTTGCTGCCGAGGCGCGGCGACGCAGCTGTAGCAGGGTCTACATCAAGGAGCCGCAACGCCGGCAGCGGCCAAAAGAGCCGGAAGTACGAGTATGAACTAGCCGCACGGGACACTAGTGCTTCATCGCCATGATGGCATCTCGCAGGATCGACAATTTGTACGGCTTCTGAATAAAGCCCGCCAATCCTTTGCCGACAAACTTTTGGGTGACCTCTTGTTCGCTGAACCCGCTGCTCATGATTACCCGTATATCGGGGTTCACTACCCTCAGTTCGCGGAAGCACTGTTCCCCGTCCACATGCGGCATGGTAAGGTCGAGGATGACGAATGCAATGTCACTTCTGCTCTTGTACATTTCAATGGCCTCGCGGCCGTCGTTTGCGGTTACGACATCGAAACCAAGCTCCTTGAGCATTTCCCGGCCTATGCCCCGAATCGTTTCCTCATCGTCAACGAGGAGTACGGTACCGCTTCCCCGCCAATCGTCGTGCCGCCCGGCGTGATTGAATATTTCCGCAGGCTTGCCGCTTGCGGGCAGAAGGATCTTGAAGGAACTCCCTTTGCCCGGTTCGCTGTAGACCCTGATGGCCCCCTTGTGACCACGGACAATCCCCAGCACGGCAGCCATGCCCAGACCGCGCCCGGTAAACTTGGTAGTGAAGAACGGGTCGAACAGCTTGGCAAGCGTTTCTTTATCCATGCCGCAGCCGCTGTCGGTTACTTCTATATACACGTAAAGCCCCTCGCTGATATTTTCGTCAAGCCAGACGTCTTTGAGATAACTGCGAGCACAATCCATGCAGCCGGTGCTGATTGCGATGACGCCGCTTTTGTCCCCAATGGCTTCAGATGCGTTGATGACAAGGTTCATGACAATCTGGCGGATCTGGGTTGCATCCGCTTCAACAGGAGGAAGGGGGCGATTGAGATTGAGGCGCAAGACCGCTTTCTTCGAGATGGAGACCTGCAGTATGTGGAGCATTTCTTCCAGCAGGTCATTGACATCGTGGTTCTCTACGACAAACGCGCCTTTACCGGAATACGCAAGCATCTGTTTGGCAAGATCGGCGGCGCGTGCCGCAGCCGTTTCTATGCTGCGCAAGTTGTCGACTGCCGGAGACTCCGGATTGATGCGCATGAGGGCCAGATCCGAGTTCCCGATGATCGCCATGAGGATATTATTGAAGTCATGGGCGATGCCCCCGGCCAGCACGCCGAGGCTCTCGAGTTTTTGCGCGTGTAGGAGTTGACGCTCCAGTGACAGCCGTTCCTCTTCAGCCCGTTTCTGCTCGCTGATGTC
>DATBXI010000382.1:0-5495 GCA_036514355.1 Desulfuromonadaceae bacterium | reverse complement strand
ACGGAGCGGGCCGACCTGGTGGTGGTCTCCTGCGGCGGCTTTCCCAAGGACATCAACCTGATCCAGGCCCACAAGTCCATGGAGTACGCCTCCCAGGCGCTTAAGGAGGGGGGCGTGATGATCCTGCTGGCCGAGTGCCGCGACGGCTTCGGCAACGCCACCTTCTTCAACTGGTTCCGCCACACGCGGCTGGACGCATTCGAGGCGGCCCTGCGGGAGCGCTACGAGATCAACGGCCAGACCGCCTATTCCATGCTGATGAAGGCCCAGCGCTTCCGGATCATCCTGGTCTCCCGCTTTCCGGAGCACGAGGTGGAGGCAATGGGCATGCTGCCTGCCCGCTCCCTTGCCGAAGCCTTTTCCACGGCAGAAGGGCTCCTGCCGTCGGCATGGCGGGCCCTAGTCATGCCCGAGGGGGGGAGCGTGCTGCCGGTGGCAACCGGTTGATCCTGCCAGGCTTGCTTTTGTTCACCCATTTGGATTACACTTTAGCGATATCAAACATCATCTGAACGGCAGGCGCGCCTGCCGCAGCACAAGGAGACTACCATGTTCTTCCCCCAGTTCCGGGCCCGCCGGATCCGCGGCAGCGAGACCTTCCGCCGCATGGTCCGCGAAACCACCCTGTCGGTGGATGACCTGATCTATCCCATGTTTTCCGCCTTTGGCAGCGGGATCAGGAAAGAGATCTCCTCCATGCCCGGCATTTTCCAGCAATCCATCGAGCATGTGGTGGCCGAGGCCAAAGAGGTCAAGGCCCTGGGCATCCCGGCGGTGCTCCTGTTCGGCATCCCCGAGGCCAAGGACGCCGTGGGGAGCGACGCCTATTCGGACAGCGGCATCATCCAGGAGACGATCCGCGCCATCAAGCGGGAGGTTCCGGGCCTGGCGGTGGTGACGGACGTCTGCATGTGCGAATACACCGACCATGGCCATTGCGGCATCATCAAGAACGGCGACGTGGACAACGACGCCACCCTGGAGCTTCTGGCCAAGGAGGCGCTCTCCCACGTGCGGGCCGGTGCCGACATGGTGGCCCCGTCGGACATGATGGACGGCCGGGTGGCGGCCATCCGCGAGACCCTGGACGACAACGGCTTCGACCACATCCCGCTCATGAGCTATGCGGTCAAGTATGCCTCGGGCTACTACGGCCCGTTCCGCGAGGCGGCCGAATCCACCCCCCAGTTCGGGGACCGGCGCTCCTACCAGATGGACCCGGCCAACCGGCTGGAGGCCCTGCGCGAGGCGGCCAGCGACATCGAGGAGGGGGCCGACATCATCATGGTCAAGCCGGGTCTCCCTTACCTGGACATCCTGCGGGACCTGCGCAACGAGTACAACCTGCCCCTGGCGGTCTACAACGTCTCGGGCGAGTACAGCATGATCAAGGCCGCGGCCCGGAACGGCTGGATCGACGAGCAACGGGTGGTCATGGAGACCATGACCGGCTTCAAGCGGGCCGGTGCCGACATCATCATCACCTACCACGCCAAGGACGTGGCCCGCTGGCTGAAGGGGCTGAGCTGAGAATACAATCACATTCGGCTGAAACGAAAAAACGGCCTCCCGCGATCGGGGAGGCCGTTTTTTATTGTCCGGATAGGTAGCGCCCTACTTCTTGAGCAGCTCGATCTCCAGAGCGATGGTGACCTCGTCTCCGACCACTACCCCGCCGCTCTCAACGGCGGCGTTCCAGGTCAGGCCGAAATCCTTGCGATTGATCCTGGTGGTTGCCGTGGCGCCGCGCTTGATGTTCCCCCACGGGTCCTTGAACGCCTTGCTTGGGCCTTCCACGTCCAGCACCACCTCCCTGGTGACGCCGTGCAGGGTGAGCCGGCCGTACACCTTCAGCCTGTCGTCCCCGGCCGTAACCACCTTGTGGGAGACAAAGGTCATGGTCGGGTATTTGGCCACATCGAAGAAATCGGCGCTCTTCAGGTGCGCGTCGCGCTTGACAACACCGGTGTTGATGGATGCGGTCTCGATGGACACGTCCACTTTCGACCTGGCGAGGTCCTTGTCGTCTATGTCCACGATGCCGGTCACCTTGCCGAAATCGCCCCTGACGTTGGACACCATCATGTGCCGCACCTTGAATCCCACGTTGGAATGGTCGGCGTCTATGCTCCAGGCGGCGGCCGAGGCAAAGGCCGGAAGGGCCAGGGCGGCGATTGTTGCGAGTAACCTGATGAGATGTTTCATGGCAAATCCTCCTTGGTAGGTTTTGGTTAAGAGATATGATTCAACGTTGAACTGTTTGTGCGAAAAAAATCAGTTGCCGGTTCCCCTCCTTTCCTTCCGCCCCAGCATGCGGCAGAGGCGTCCCAACTCCTCCTGTTCGGCTGTCGTGAGAAAGCCCATCTCCTCCGCTATGGCGTCGGCAACCCGCGGGAAGACTGCCGCGATCAGGCGCTGTCCCTCGTCCGTGAGGCGGATGGTCAGGAAGCGCCGGTCCTCGGCGGCCCGCTCCCGCCGGGCCAGGCCCCGCTTTTCCAGATTGTCGATGACCATGGTGATGTTGCCGGTGCTCTTGAGTATCTTCGAGGCGATGTCGCGCTGGCAGAGCGCTCCCTTGTGGAGCAGGGCCTCGAGCACGCCGAACTGGCTCACGGTCAGGCCGGCGGCGGCCATGATGCGGTTGATGCGGCCGGTTACTGACTCCGCCGACCTCATCAGCTTGG
The DNA here is from genome assembly GCA_036514355.1 of Desulfuromonadaceae bacterium. GTDB lineage: Bacteria > Desulfobacterota > Desulfuromonadia > Geobacterales > Pseudopelobacteraceae > JACPFJ01. The sequence goes on along the minus strand of DATBXI010000382.1, from coordinate 2,811 downwards.
TATAGGCATCCAGCGCTGTTTTCATGTCGTCGCCAATTGTTGCAGAATTCTTTTTCATAGCTGCCTCGAACAATATCAAATCATTTAATATTAAACTATATCCGGAAGGACCTGCTGTCAAGCGCTTATTTCGGTGCAAGGGGCATGTGCCAGCGGCCGTGCTATAATGACGGCAACCCTGATGGGAATGGGCAACGGCAACGGCGGGCAGCCCGTTTCTTCGTATTATGACACTGCACGCCTGTCGGCGGGGGAGGGCGCATGAACAAATGGCGATGCACCATCTGCGGCTATATCTATGACCCTGTCGAGGGGGATGTGGATAACGGTATCACGGCGGGAACGCCTTTCAATGAACTCCCCGATGGATGGGAATGCCCCAGGTGCGGGGTCGGCAAGGGGCTGTTCGAGGAGATGCGGCAGGAGGGCGATTAAGGGATGTCGGTCCTATACACTGAGGCTCCGGAGGATCAGGGGTGACGCGGAACCGGGGGCTGGGGCAGGTAACGGGGGAGTGCGCCGCGCACCTCCACCACCGGCCCGTCTTCCAGTTCGTCCAGTTCACCGGCGTCCTCGTCGTACTCATCCGGCCCCACGGCCCAGGCGTACAGCCGCTCGGAATCCTTGAGCACCGGTTTTGCAGGGCTGCCGAAGACGCGCTTCTGCATCTCCTCGTCGTACAGCCCGATGCAGCCGTGGGAGGCGGGGCGGCCCGGCAGGTCCCGGGCATGGAGCCAGTAGGAGATGTTGTCCGCATCGATGTGGAAACGCATGGCATTGTCCATGGGATACTGCTCCTCGTCGTTGGCGGTCTTGTAGAGCGAGGAGGTGTGGGTCAGGTGGCGGGCATCGATGTGGAACATGCCGGTGGGGGTCTCGGTGCCGGGCTTGCCGGTGGCGGCCGGCACGGAAAAGGCCAGTTTGCCGTGTTCGTAGGCTCCCAGCCACTGCTCGGTCACATCCACCAGGATGTATTTTTCGTGGTGGCTGGCAGGCGGGTACACGCGGGGCAGGGGGGTGTAATTGCGGATATCGGCCATGGTGTCCGGCACCTTGATGGTCATGCCGGGATACAGGTGGCGGCGGTCGATGCGGTTGAAGCGGGCTACCCAGATCCAGTCGGCGCCGAACATCGATTCGATGCTCTCATTGGGTTGGATGAAATGGGGGTGCCAGCGGATGGTTTTCAGGCTGGGGTACTCGACCCGGGAGAGGTCTTCCATGGCCTTGTCGCTGGGCGAGGCGTCCGGCTCGGAGGTCATGGAGGGGGTGCGCAGCACGCTGAATCCCACCAGGAGCGAGGTGAACAGGGTGACCAGTACGATCTTATGTGACAGCCGCATCCGGCTCTGACGCATGGCATTGTCTCCAACGAAACGATATGGACCGCATTCTAGGCGTTTGCGTCCAGATATTCAAGCATTTGTCTCATTAAGGGGGGCACGGGACCATGAGGGCTGATTTCCTCTGTGTACCTCTGCGCCCTCTGTGGTACAGTGCCGTTGCGGTTCATGGGTACCGATTCAATCAATGGGGAGACAACATGGCGAAAGGTGATGCGGGCACGACGACCACGGAGCTGATTCACAACCAGTTTGCCAGCGACAACTATGCCGGGATCTGTCCCGAGGCGTGGGAGGCGATGGCTGCGGCCAACCGGGGGTTTGTCCCTGCCTACGGCGACGACTGCTGGACCGAGCGGGCGTGCGGCCTGATCCGGGAGCTGTTCGAGACCGACTGCCAGGTGTTCTTCGTCTTCAACGGCACCGCGGCCAACTCCCTGGCCCTGGCATCACTCTGTCTTTCCTATCACAGCGTAATCTGCCACGACCTGTCCCACGTGGAGACCGACGAGTGCGGGGCCCCGGAGTTCTTCTCCAACGGCACCAAGATCCTGCACGTGGGGGGCGAGGCGGGGAAGCTGGACCTGGACGAGGTGGAGCGGGCCATTACCCGGCGCAGCGACATCCACTACCCCAAGCCGCGGGTGGTGAGCCTGACCCAGGCCACCGAGGTGGGGACGGTCTACGGCGTGGACGAGATCAGGGCCGTCTGCGAGCTGGCGGGGCGTTACGGGCTGCGGGTGCAGATGGACGGCGCCCGTTTCGCCAATGCCGTGGCTGCGCTGGGCAGGACGCCGGCCGAGATCACCTGGAAAGCCGGGGTGGACGTGCTCTGTCTGGGAGGCGCCAAGAACGGCATGGCCGTGGGCGAGGCGGTGGTCTTCTTCAAGCGGGAGCTGGCCGAGGAGTTCGATTACCGCTGCAAGCAGGCGGGCCAGTTGGCCTCCAAGATGCGTTTTCTGGCCGCTCCCTGGATCGGCGTGCTGGAGAGCGGCGCCTGGCTGGAGAACGCCCGGCACGCCAACCGGTGCGCCAGCCTGCTGGAACGGGAACTGGCGGCCATCGACGGGGTCAGGATCATGTTCCCCTGCCAGGCCAACTCCGTGTTTGTCCAGCTTCCGGGGGCGGCTGCCGAGGTATTGCGGGAGGCGGGGTGGCGCTTCTACACCTTCATCGGTTCGGGCGGCGCGCGTTTCATGTGCTCGTGGCAGACCACGGAAGCAGACGTGCGGCTCCTGGCGCAGGCGGTGCGGCAAGCGGTTGGCGTCTGACAGGAACAGGCAATCTGCCACGGAGACACAGAGACGCAGAGAAAACCCAAAACAAAGGCTCTTTATTACAGGGATGGACAGGATGAAAGGGATAGAACCCGAAATCGTTTGAAATAATTTTCAATCCAAACGGTTATCCTGTTAATCCTGTGCATCCCTGTACAGTGGGTTTTGGAGTTCTCCGTGTCTCTGTGTCT
>DATBXI010000381.1:0-4654 GCA_036514355.1 Desulfuromonadaceae bacterium | reverse complement strand
AAGGAGCTCTTGGAAAGCGAACTGTTCGGCTTCGAGAAGGGTGCCTTTACCGGCGCGGTGGAACGCAAGCTGGGCAAGTTCGAACAGGCCAACCAGGGCACCATCTTCCTGGACGAGATCGGCGACATGCCGCTGGACCTGCAGGCCAAGATGCTGCGCGTCCTGCAGGAGCGGGAGATAACCCGAACCGGCGGCAACCAGAGCATTGCGGTGGATGTGCGCATCGTGGCGGCCACCAACCAGGACCTGGTGGAAAAGGTCCGCCAGAAGGAGTTCCGCGAGGACCTGTACTACCGCCTGAACGTGGTGCCGATCACCCTGGTTCCGCTGCGGGAGCGCAAGGAGGATGTCCCGGACCTGGTCCACTATTTCCTGGAGCGCACCTGCACGGAGCTGTCCATCCCCCCCAAGCGTCTGTCGGACGATGCCCTGGCCGTCCTGTCCAGCCACAACTGGCCGGGCAATGTGCGCGAAATGGAAAACACCATCAAACGGGCGGTAATCCTTTCCAACGACCCGCTGCTGACGGCTGCGGATTTCGAGAGCATGACCCCGGCGCGGGGCGAGAAACCGACAGGCATCCAGGAGACATCCCTGGAAGCGTTGGTTGACACGAAACTGCGCTCATGCTTCACCAACATCGAAAAGCTCGACAAGGGGGATATCCACGCCATGGTGCTGGAACAGGTGGAACGGCCGCTGCTGCGGTTCATCCTGGAGAAGACCCGATGGAACCAGGTGAAGGCGGCGGACATCCTCGGCATCAACCGCAACACGCTGCGGAAGAAGATCCACGAGCTGGGGATCGAGCTGAAACGGGACTAGGGGTTGCTGAAAAACAGCCATCTCGCCGCCGTCCTCGAAATCCCTCTTGTGCGGCGTAGCGCTGCTACGCCTCCGCGGGGCTTTCTGCGGGTGCGACGATCTGACTATTTTTGAGCAACCCGAGTTTTTCAACAAGCTACTAGAACATCGCTTTTACGGGAGGTGCGGGTATGTCGGTAAAGGACAGGTTTTTTCTGGAGCGGGACAAGGCGGTGCTGGTGGTGGTCGACGTGCAGGAGCGGCTCTGCGCGGCCATGGACCACAAGGTGCTGCACAGCCTCACCAAGAACATCGGCATCCTGCTGGAAGCAGCCGCGGAGCTGAAGGTGCCGGTGCTGGTCACCGAGCAGTACGTCAAGGGATTGGGGCCGACGCTGCCGGAATTGCGGGCAAAGGCGGGTGATGCGCCCTGTTACGAGAAGATGGCGTTCAGCTGCTGCGGCAGCGCCGAATTCGTGGACCAGCTGAAGGCCAGCGGCCGCACCCAGGTCATTGTCACTGGCATGGAGACCCATGTCTGCGTGCTCCAGACGGTGATCGAGCTGCGCGATGCCGGTTTCGAGGTACACCTGGTGAAGGATGCGGTCATGAGCCGGAGCAAGCGCAACTGGCAGACCGCCGTTGAAGCCATGACCCTGACCGGCGCGGTTCCCACCTGTACCGAGTCGGTGCTGTTCCAGCTCCTGAAGGTGGCCGGCACGGAGGAATTCAAGAAGCTCTCCAAGCTGGTCAGGTAAAGACCACCTACCCCCATCCCCCTCCTGAATCAGGAGGGGGTGCCCGACAGGGCGGGGGTGGTGCACTATTTCTCCGTCAGCCGCAGAGGCTCACCGGCCGGGCATTCCGAGAATTCCACCCCCTGGCGGTCCGTGCCCTGCACCCCGTAAACACTCACCGGCTGGTCCTTCCCCTTGACGATGACCCGCTGCATGCCGCGGATGCTGACATGCCCCATGCGGCCGGCATCCAGAACCGGCTGGAGCGCGGTCAGGGTGCTTTCCGTAATCAGGATGTCCGTATCGAACCGCCGTGTCAGCGACTCCACCCGCGCCCCCAGGTTGACCTGATCCCCGATGACGGTGTAGTCCATCTTCTTCCCCTCAGCCCCGATATTCCCCACGACCGCTTCGCCGGTGTTGATGCCGATGCCGCAGGAGAGCGCCGGTTTTCCCTCCCGTTCCCATTTTTCCCGGAGTTCCTCCAGGCGGTGCAGCATGTCCAGGGCGCAGCGCATCGCCAGTTCGGCATGGTTTTCTCTGGTCACCGGTGCGTTCCAGAAGACCACGATGGCGTCGCCGATGAACTTGTCCAGGGTGCCCTCCCACCGGAGGACCACGTCGGTCATGGCCCCCAGGTATTCGTTGAGGATGGCGACCACCTGCTCGGGAGAGTTCTTCTCGGAAAAGGTGGTGAAGCCCTTGACGTCGGAGAAGAGCACGGTTATCTCGCGCTTTTCACCCCCCAGGCGGGCCATGTCCGGGTTGTTGATCAGTTCGTTGACGATGGTCTGGGTGACGTAGCTGGAGAACATGGCCCGGATCCGGCGGGCGTAGCGCTCCTCGAAAGCGTAGTTCCAGGCGGTCACGGACATGAACATGACAACCACGTTGCTCAGGGGGCAGGCCAGGTTGATCCAGAGTCCCAGCCGGGCGAAGAGCATATAGCCGCACACGCCGATCACCACCAGACCGGCCAGGGAGGTGATGGCCCCCCACGCCAGCCTCTGCCGGCTCAGGGCAAACGCCAGGAGGATGCCGGGGATGATCAGGAAGAGCAGGTCCTGAAGCCGCGATGCCCGCTTGATGAAGCGGTTTTCCAGGATGGAGGCCGCCACGGAGGCGTGTTTTTCCACCCCCGGCATGGCCGCCGAGAAGGGGGTCACCCGCAGGTCGTAGATGCCGATAGCGGTGGCGCCGATGAAGACGATGCGGTTCTCCAGGTCGGCCTTGCCCGCGGTGCCGTCCAGGATGTCGGCGATGGAGATGTGGCGGAAGGTCTGGCCGGGACCGTAGTAGTTGATGGGCATGCGCCCGTAGTGATCGGTGGGGATGAAGGTCTTGCCCACCCGGACCCCCTGGGTGGCCCTGACGGTCAGCTTTTCGGCCGGGATGCCCAGGAAGGCGGCGGCGCAGCGCAATCCCAGGGAGGGATAGAGGGCATTGTCATATCCCAGGAGCAGGTGCTCCCAGCGCAGGGTGCCGTCGAAATCGTCGGGGAACATGTTGATGTGCCCCAGGGACATGGCGCTCTCCTTGAGTCCTTTTACCGGCACGGTGAGTACGCCCCCCGACATGGTCGGGGCGAATTGTTTGAACAGTTCCGCGTCCTCCACCGAGGCGATGGCGGAGTTCTCCAGGATCGGGTCGGGGAGCGGCGGGGCCTGCTTCTCGAAATCCAGGGCCATGGGGAGCACCACGTTGCCGCTCTCCCTGATGACGCGGGCAAAGCGCGGGTCGTTCCGCTCGGACTCGGGAAAGATGACATCGTAGGCGATCACCGCCGCATCGGCCTTGGCCAGCGCGTCCACCAGGCGGGCATGCACCTCCCTGGACCAGGGCCAGCGCCCGAGCTTTGCCAGGCTCTTCTCGTCAATGGCGGCGATCACCACCGCCGGGGGGGGAGCGATCTTGCCGCGGGTCTTGAAGCGGACGTCGAGGAGCTTGGCCTCCAGGAGCGCATAGGTGGTGGGATCGGCCACCAGGACAATGCCGAACAGGGCGGTGATCCCCGCGCCGATCAGAAACCGCGCTATCCTGTTGTTCAGAGCTTTCATGGTCATCCTCCGAAGACATGCCTCAGGATCTCGTCATGCCGCTCGATGCGGAGCGTGTCCGGGAACGGCGACTTGTAGGCCACGAATGGCACCCCGGCGCCCGCGGCGGCCCGCAGGTCCACCTCGCCGTCCCCGATAAAGAGCGCCTCACCGGGCGCGATTCCGAGGTGGTCCAGCACCTTGAGGAGCGGCTCCGGATGCGGCTTGGGGTTGGCCACCTGGGCGGCGGTCATGACGCAGTCGAAATAGCCGGAGAGTCCGGAGTCTGCGATGATCATATCCATGGAGATCGCCCGGTTGGTGCAGACCGCCAGGGAGACGTGACCCTTCAGCTGGTCCAGGGTTTCGATCAGCCCCGCCTCCATGCGCATGTAGGGGGCAAGGTCGCGGTAGTGGATGGTTTTGGCAAAGGCCAGGGCATCCGCCCTCCGCTCGTCCCCCTTGAAGAAGTACTCCATCACGTCGGTGAAGCAGTAGGTGTGGAGCACCTTCCGGGCCTCTTCGTCTGCCCGGTCCAGGGGGGGACGCCCCAGGTGTTCCATCACCCGGTTGTAGAAGATGTAGTTGGATTCCAGGGAGTCGAACATGACCCCGTCGCAGTCGTAGATGACCGCCTTGTAGAGGCTTTTCGATGAGTTCAATGGATTACGGCTCCGATTTTCCAAGTTTTTCCAGATATTCCTCCCACTCCATGGGGAGAAGGTACTTCTTTTTGCTGTTGCATTCCTTGCAGGCCGGCACCACGTTGTTGCGCGACGCCTTGCCCCCCCGGGTGATGGGGATGATGTGATCCATGGTCAGCTCGTCCGGCGGAAAGGCGCCGCCGCACCAGTGGCAGCGCCCCTGGGCAAGCTTGGTCTGCCACCAGCGGCTGCGGCGCAGTTCGCGGGACTTCTCCCGCTCGCGCTTGCTCTCCTGCTCGGTGACCTCGATGATGAAGGTGTCCATGATGTCCTTTACTGCACCGTAAACAGTGGATTGTCCCTGCCGAAGTTGATGATGAACGGTGTCTGGGGATGGCCGAGTTTTGTCGATATCTCGGTGGTCTTCTCCTTG
>DATBXI010000380.1:0-2924 GCA_036514355.1 Desulfuromonadaceae bacterium | reverse complement strand
CCTATGTTACCCGTTGCTCCGGTAATGACGTACATAATGGACTCCTTTCCGTTGCCCGGCGAACCATGCCCCATCGCCCGGCACATCCGGCGGCGTTGGCCGCCATTGTTCCTGTGATTCAATTATACGAACAAACGGGGCAGAGGGGAGGGAAAATGTGGGAGCAGCAGCCGAGCCGTTCCAAAGAAAAAAGCCCGCCAGAAGCGGGCTTTCCAAACACTAGGGGGGTATTCTTTTCAGCTTTACGGTATCAGTTGGGTACCGGTCAGGCTTCGATCTCCGGCAGGACCGCTGCCTTCTCCGGCAGCGGCACCGCAACGTGATCCCCGTAGGCCAGCGCAAAGAGGCTCCCCTGGTCGTGAACACGGGACAGGATCTCGGCTGCGGTCAGCCCGCAGGCATCGGCAAGCTCCTGGGGGGTCACCAGGCAGTACCCCTCGTTCCCCAGCTCGCTCTTCACCGTGGCCCAGGCCACGTACGACTCGGGCACCAGGATGTTCTGCGCCGGACCCTGCAGGTCGTACCCGCCAAGCCCGACCCGGATAATCACGCAGATGGCGTCGCGCCGCAGCCGCTCGACCTCCACCGGTTCAACTGCCCGCTCCATCAGGCCGCTTCCAGCTCCCTGAGCTTCTCGTCGATCACCCGCAGGTGCTCCACCTCGTCGCTGCGCAACGCCTCAAGCATCGTCTTGCCGTCCGCATCGACTGCCGTGGCGATCAACTCCTCATAGCAGGCCATGCCGCGCCGTTCGATGCCCTGGGCAATCCTGAGGGCCTCAATGTCGTCGGTGTCCAGGGTCACCCGGTGCTCGTCGTCGGCAGCCGGCGCCAGGTCGAAGGTGGAGCCCCCGTAAAAGACCCAGCGGCCGCTCTCGTGCAGCGAGGTGTACAGCTCGGTCAGCTTGAGGTAGTGCGCTTCCTCGGTCTTGGCCAGCCACTTGAATATCCGCTTGCCGGCCGGGTTGAAGGTCTTGTGCTCGGCCTTGACGTAGAAATCGAACGTTTCCTTTTCCAACTCGATGGCGCGCATGATGGCGTCGAGCATCTCCTTGCTGTGGCTCATGGGTATGGTCTCCTTTACGGCGGTAGTTTTTTCTGACCACCCTCGCCCTCAGGAGAAGGCCGGGGTGGGGGCGGTCACCCCAGCAGCGTATCCAGCCGCAGCAGCTGTTCCACGTTCTGGCTCAGGAATACCGGGCATCCCTTCTGTTCCGGCAGACGCAGGTCCACGTCGTAGCGGTCCCCCACGAACAGCACCTCCGCGGGTGGGTGTCCGATTGCGGCCAAGATCTGCTCCAGCATCCCCTCGTCCGGCTTGGCCCGCCAGGCATCGTCGATGGCGAAGATGTGGCTGAACGCGCCATCCAGCCCCAGGTACTGCAGGATGCGGATGGTCAGGGCCCGGTTGTTGTTGGTGTAGATGTACAGGTTGAACCGCTGCCCCAGGCGGGACAGCAGGTCGATCACCCGTTCGTCCCGCACCAGGTGCGCCTCGGGACGCAGCCGCTGCTCGAACCAGGCGTGCAGGTCGCGGACGCTCCCCCCCAGGGTGGTGCAGACGGCGGAGAGGGTCTGCACCGTGCCGCTCTCCTCGCTCAGGCGGGCGCGGGTGGCGTCGATCAGCACCTGGGCCTCGTCGGCACCCATCCCCATGACAGTGCCCAGGTACAGGGCGGACTGTTCCTGGATGGTGGCGGCAAAGGGGAGGGAGACGTACAAGGTGCCGTCCAGATCAAAGACGATGTCGCGGATGGCGGGCATCTATGCTCCGATCCCGCGCCGGCAGAGCAGGCGGGGCTCAGCCACACCCTTGCCCTGGATCAGCACCCGGAAGGTGTCCCCCATGCCCCCCTCGGGCATGATCAGCCGCTTGAGGGTCATGCGCAGCCGCAGCTTCTCCTGCGTCGACACGTCGGAACGCTCGATCTCCTCGATCTCCTCGACGATCCCGGCCGCCAGCAGGAAGCGGTACTGCTCGCCGAACCAGACCGGCTGCAGGCCCAGTTCCTCGCCCCGCTGCGCCAGCGTGGTGAAATCAACGTGAGCGGTGATGTCCTGCTGCCCCAGGCGGATGTAGGGGTTATCCTCCACCTGGTGGCGATGGTAGCAGAGCAGTGTCCCCCGGCTGCGGTGAGGCGCGAACAGTTCCGCGGCGGGATAGCCGTAGTCGACGGTCAGGATGAAACCCCGCTCCAGGCTATGGGCAACGGTTGCCAGCCATGCCGGGCCGGCCAGGTTGATTTCGGCCTGCTGGCCGGGGTGGAGCCGGATGGCGAGGCGCGCCAGGTAATCGTTGATGGCCGGGTCGGAGAGCGGCCCCAACTCCTCGGCCAGTTCGCCGTCCTTGAGGGTGACGTAGATCTCCTGCAGCCCATCGGCGGTCTGCTGCACCCGGTGCACCGGCAGCGCGTCGATGAGTTCGTTGGAGTAGAGGCAGCCGCTGAAGCGGAAGCCGCCCGCAGCGAGCTCCTCCGGCCGGAGCCAGCGCAGCTTCCCGCTGTGCGTCGCCAGCAGTGCCCGCTGTGCCGCCTGGAGGGAGGGCTCCCGCTCCACCAGCACCAGAGAGAGACCGGCGTACATGTTCGGCTCCCGCTCCGCCAGAAAGTCCATGATGTCGCACGCCAGGCGGCCGTGCCCCGCACCGCACTCCACCAGCGTGAACGTGGCGGGGGAGCCCATGGTGCGCCACATCTGGGCCATCTCCCGGGCGATGACCCGGCCGAAGGCCGCATGCACCGTGATGCTGGTGTAGAAATCCCCCTCCGTGCCCACCTTGCGGCCGGGCGAGGTGTAGTACCCCAGCCCCGGCTCGTACAGGCACGCCTCCATGAAGTCACGGAAGGTGATCCGTCCCAGGGGGGCTATCCGTGCGGAGATGATGTCTTTGAGTCGTGTGTCGTCGGTCATATCGGTCATTGGTTC
>DATBXI010000379.1:0-13120 GCA_036514355.1 Desulfuromonadaceae bacterium | reverse complement strand
CGGCGCGCACGCCGTGATCGGCGACTGGACGGAGATCGGCGAGAACAACCAGATCTTTCACCAGACCTCGGTGGGCGCACCGCCCCAGGATTTGAAATACAGCGGTGAAGAGACCTGGACCCGTATCGGCAACAACAACATGGTGCGCGAGTTCGCCACCATCCACCGCGGCACGGTCACCGGTCACGGCGAGACGGTGGTCGGCAACAACAACCTGTTCATGGCCTATTCCCATGTGGCCCACGACTGCCGCATCGGCAACGGCGTGGTCATGGCCAACGTGGCCACCCTCGCCGGTCATGTCACCGTGGAGGACAACGTCATCCTGGGCGGCCTGGTTGCGGTACACCAGTTCTGCACCGTCGGCGCCTACTCCATGCTGGGGGGCGGGACCCTGGTGGGGCTGGATATCCCGCCCTACATGATCGCCACCCAGGGGAAGCGTGACGCCAAGCTGCGCGGCCTCAACCTGATCGGCCTCAAGCGGCGCGGCTTTTCCGACGAGGCCATCAACAACCTGAAAAAAGCCTACAAGACCCTGTTCATGGCCGATCTGAAACTGCCCGACGCCATCGCCCGCATCCGCCAGGAGGTCCCCGGCTGTGCCGAGGTGGATTACCTGCTGGCCTTCATCGAGCGCTCCGAGCGCGGCATCTGTCGCGGATGACCCCCCTGCGTGCAGCGGTCATAGGTGTCGGCTACCTGGGGAACTTCCATGCCCAGAAGTATGCGGCCATTCAGGATGTGGAACTGGTGGGGGTCGTGGACAGCGATCCCGGCCGCGCCGCCCAGGTGGCTGCGGCCCTGGGTACACACTCCTTTCATGATCACCGCGAACTGATCGGCCGGGTCGATGCGGTCAGCGTGGTCGTCCCCACCCAGTTTCACCACGCCGTTGCCCGGGATTTCCTCTCCGCCGGGGTGCATATGCTGATCGAAAAACCGATCACCGTCACCATTGCCGAGGCGGATGAGTTGATCGCCATTGCCGACGAAAAACGGGTGGTCTTCCAGGTCGGTCACCTGGAACGTTTCAATCCCGCCCTGGTAGCCCTGGGCGATGTCCTGACCGAGCCGCTCTTCATCGAGTCGGTACGCATCGCCCCCTTCAAGCCGCGCGGCACGGACGTCAACGTGGTGCTCGACCTGATGATCCACGACATCGACATCATCCAGCACATCGTCGGCTCTCCGGTGGAACGCATCGATGCCATAGGCGCGCCGGTCTTCACCGGTGAGGAGGATATCGCCAACGCCAGGATCGTCTTCAAGAGCGGCTGCGTGGCCAACGTCACCGCCAGCCGCATCAGCCTGAAGAGCGAGCGCAAGATGCGCATCTTCCAGCGGGACGCTTACATCACCCTCGACTTCCAGAACCGCAAGGTGCTGGTGGCCAGCAAGGGGAGCGGGGAACTGTTCCCCGGCGTGCCCAACGTCAAGGTGGATGAGCGGGAGCTGGGCGAGGCGGACGCCCTGCGGAGCGAGATCGAATCGTTCATCGCGGCCATCCGCGGCGAAAGCCAGCCCCAGGTCAGCGGCCGTGACGGCCGGATGGCCCTGGAGACGGCGCTCAAGATCAACGAGGCACTGGGCAGGCGGTGATTCAAAAGCTTTCACCACAGAGGACACGGAGGACACGGAGGAAACCTTAACAAAAGAGTTTGGGGATTACCCATAAGAATGAGACTCTTTATGTTTGTTTTTCTCTGCGCACCTCTGTGTCCTCCGTAGTAAATGCTTTTCCAGATTCTCAACATGAGAGGTAACGTCATGATTCCCATGGTGGACCTGAAGACCCAATACCATAACCTGAAGGCAGAGATCGACGCGGCCGTGCTGGATGCCATGGAGAGCACCCAGTTCATCCTCGGCCCCAATGTCCAGGCATTCGAACAAGAGACCGCCGCCTACCTGGGCGCGCCCCATGCCGTGGCCTGCGCCTCGGGCACGGACGCCCTGCACCTGGCCGTGGTGGCGGCCGGCATCGGTCCCGGGGACGAGGTCATCACCTCCCCCTTCACCTTCATCGCCACCGCAGAGGCCATCTGCTATGCCGGGGCCACACCGGTGTTCGTGGACATCGATCCCCAGACCTTCAACATCGATCCGGCCCTGATCGAAGCCGCCATCACCCCCCGCACCAAGGCGGTCATCCCGGTACATATCTTCGGCCAGCCCGCCGACATGGCGGCCATCCAGGCCATCTGCGAGCGCCACAACCTGCTCCTGATCGAGGACTGCGCCCAATCCTTCGGCGCCGCCACCGGCGGCGCCATGACCGGTGCCATCGGCCGATTGGGCTGTTTCAGCTTCTTTCCCAGCAAGAACCTGGGGTGCTACGGCGACGGCGGCCTCGTTACCTGTGCCACCCCTGAGTTGGCCGACGAGATTCGGGTGCTGCGCAACCACGGCAGCCGGGTGCGCTACCACCACCACGTGATCGGCTTCAACAGCCGGCTGGACGACATCCAGGCCGCCATCCTGCGGGTCAAGCTCAAACACATCGATCAGTTCAACGTCAGCCGCCGCCGGGTGGCGCACCTCTACTCGGAACTGCTCAAGGACGTGGCAACCGTGCCGTTCGAGGACGGCAAGGGCGTGCACGTCTACCACCAGTACACTCTGCTGACCGACCGGCGCGAGCAGGTCATGGGCCGACTGTCCGAGAAGCAGGTCGCCTCGGCCGTCTACTACCCCATCCCGCTCCACAAGCAGGAGGTATTCGCCGCAGCCTCTGCCGGGGTCAGCCTGCCGGTGGCCGAGGATGTCTCCTCGCGCTGCATGTCGCTCCCCATCTACCCGGAGATGCCGGACGATAGCGTACGCCTGGTAGCGGAAGCGGTCAGAGAGGCGTTGGTTGGATAAAAAAAGAAGCATCATGATCGTTGCCGGCGAGGCCTCCGGCGACATCTACGGCGCCGACCTGGCCCGCGAGGCGCTCAGACTGGCTCCGGACCTGCACTTCTTCGGCATCGGCGGCGAGCGGATGCGCGAGGCAGGCGTGGAAACCCTGGTGGACTCGGCCGACATGGCCGTGGTGGGGCTGGTGGAGGTGCTCAAGCACTTCGACGTCATCTCGGCCGCCTTCCTGAAGCTGAAGCAGCGCCTCCGTACCGACCCGCCCAGCCTCCTGATCCTGATCGACTACCCCGGTTTCAACCTGCGCCTGGCCAAGGTGGCCAAACGGGCCGGGGTTCGGGTGCTCTACTACATCAGTCCCCAGATCTGGGCCTGGCGCCGGGGGCGGGTGCGAAAGATCGCCCGGCTGGTGGACCACATGGCGGTGATCCTCCCCTTCGAGGCCCCGTTTTACGAGCGGGCCGGGGTACCGGTCACCTTTGTGGGGCACCCCATGCTGGACATGGTGCGGGTCGAAGCCAGCCATGACGCAGCCGCTGCCGGCTTCGGACTGAATCCGGCACAGCGGATCGTCGGGCTGTTCCCCGGCAGCCGCAGAAGCGAGATCGAACGGCTGCTCCCGGTGATCGTCGCCACCGCGGCGCGCCTGCGGGAGCGCTTCCCCGACCTCCAGTTCGTGCTCCCCCTCGCCTCCACCCTGACAGACCAGGACGTCCTTCCCCCGTTGCAGGCCGCCGGGATCGAGGTGATGATCGTCCGCCAGGGCATCCACGATCTGATCCGGGCCTGTGACGCCGTGATCTCCGTGTCCGGCACCGTCACCCTGGAAATCGCCCTGGTGGGCACCCCCATGGTGATCATCTACCGCCTCTCCCCTCTCACCTACCAGGTGGCAAAGCGGTTGGTAAAGGTGGAGCATATCGGATTGTGCAACATCGTGGCAGGCCAGACCGTTGTCAGGGAGTTGATCCAGGACGACGCGAATCCGGAACAGATTGCGGATGAAATCGAAAAGATCCTGACCGACAGCGCCTACAGTTGCCGGATCAGGGAGAGGCTGGCAACAGTCAGGGCCCGGCTGGGCGGGGGGGGCGCCTCCGCCAACGTGGCCCGGCTTATTCTTACCTTATTGGAACCATCATGAACCCGACACTTCGACGTACGCTCGGTTATTTCAGGCCCTATTGGTGGTTGATCGTTGTCTCCGCACTCTGCTCGGCAATCGTCGGCGCCATGGACGGCGCCTTTGCCTACCTGGTCGAGCCGGTCCTGAAAAAAATCTTTGCCGGCAGGGACACCGGTATTTTCATCTGGATTCCCTTGGGCGTCATTGTCCTGTTCCTGATCAGAGGGGTGACCCGCTTCACGTATGACATGTCCATCAAGCTCGCGGGACAGAGGGCGATCCAGGACATACGCAACTGTCTCTATGCCGACACGATCCGACAGGACATGGCCTTCTACAATCGCCAGGCCACAGGCGAATTGATGTCGTGCATGACCAACGATATCACCCAGATGCAGGAGGGGATCGGACAAGTGGTCTGCGGGCTGTTTCGTAACCTGTTGTCGGCCCTGTCACTTCTGGGGGTGATCTTCTATCGCAACTGGGAGTTGGCCATCATCTCGTTCATCGTAATCCCTGCCACGGTCTATCCGGCCCAGAAGATCGGCAAAAAGATTAAGAACGCCTCTGGCCGGAGCTTGGGGGTTATGGGTGGACTAACTGCCATCCTTCAGGAGACCTTCTCCGGCATCAAGGTGATCAAGGCCTTTGGCCTGGAAGATCGAACTATCTCCCGATTCAGCACCACCAACATGGAGTTTTTCCGCCAGATCCGCAGGTACTTCAAATACGAATCATTGGCCATGCCAGTTTCTGAGGCCATTATCTCCCTAGGAGTGGCAGGCGTGATCTACTTTGGTGGCAGCCAAGTCATGTCGGGCCGAATGACGGCGTCGGAATTTTTCTCGTTCATCGCTGCCACGATTATGCTGTTCAATCCGATCAAAGCGTTGCAGGCTGCCTATAACCTTATGCAACGTTCCACCGGGGCCGCGGAGCGGGTCTTCCGGCTGATGGACCAGCAACGGAAGATCGTGGATCGTCCGGGGGCCATCGACCTAGGGCGCGCTGTCGGTGTGGTAGAGTTCCGCAATGTGTCCTTCTCCTATGGTGGCGAACCGGTCCTGCGGGACATATCACTTACGGCGGAATGTAACCGGATGGTCGCTCTCGTGGGGCCGTCGGGGGGAGGGAAATCAACTATGGTCTCCCTGATTTCCCGATTCTACGACGTAACGGACGGATCGATTTTGATCGACGGCCACGACATCCGTGACCTCAGCCTGAAATGCCTGACCAACCAGATCGCGCTGGTGGACCAGGAAACAACGCTGTTCAACGAGAGCATCGCCAACAACATCCGCTACGGCAAGCCGGACGCGACCCTGGAAGAGGTGACGGCGGCGGCGCAAGCGGCCTTTGCCCACGACTTCATCCAGCAGTTGCCCCAGGGGTACGACACCAACATCGGCGACCGGGGGCTGCGGCTCTCCGGCGGCCAGCGCCAGCGCATCTGCATTGCCCGGGCCCTGCTCAAGAATGCGCCGATCCTGATCCTGGACGAGGCTACCAGCGCCCTGGACACGGAAAGCGAGCAGATGGTGCAGAAAGCCCTGGACAACCTGATGGTCAACCGCACCACGTTCGTCATTGCCCACCGCCTCTCCACCGTGCTGCATGCGGACCGGATCGTTGTCCTCGAAGGTGGGCGCATCGTGGAAAGCGGCACCCACGACGACCTGGTGACCAACAGTGGCCTTTACAGCAGGCTGCACGCCCTGCAATTCAGCGACAGGGACGCTGCCGGCCAGGCCAACGAGCCATGAAACGCCTCCTCTGGGCCCTGCAGGCCGCTGTCTTCTATTGCCTCACCCTTGCGGCCGCTCTCCTGCCGGCCTCTGTCTCCTCTCGCCTGGGAGCCTGGGCCGGGCTCCTGATCCCGCTGATCATCCCTAAACGCCGCGCCATTGCCGTGGACAACATCACCAGGGCGCTCCCCTTCATGAAATCCCATCCGCTCTGGAATTCCTCCTGCGACGACCCGCGGGAGCTGGCCCGGGAGACCTTCAAGAACCTGGGCCGCTCGTTGATGGAGGTCTGCCGCCTCTACCACGGCCGGGGAGAAGAGGTCATCTCGACTATCGAGCTGCGCGGCCGGGAAAACTACGAGGCGGCCCGGGCCAAGGGGAAGGGACTTATCTTTTTTAGCGGCCACTGCGGCAACTGGGAACTGATGGCGCTGGCCGTCGGCAGCATCTTCCACGAAGACATGTCGGTGGTGGCCCGCCGCCAGAACAACCCCTTTCTCAACCGGATGGTGGAGAGGATGCGCATGCGCTACAACAGCCGGGTAATCTACAAGCAGGGGGCCCTGCGGGGCATCCTGGCGGCGCTCAGAAGGGGGGAACTGGTCGGCATGCTGGCCGATCAGGCGGTCTTTCCCGAAGATGGCGCCCTGATAGACGTTATGGGGCGAAAGGCGTGGGCCTCCAAGGCTCCGGCGATCATAGGCCTGAAGAGCGGCGCGCCGGTCCTGCCCATCTTCATCCACCGGGAGGGGGATCATCAGGTGATCACCTTTTACCCCGAGCACCGTTTCAGCGGCGACATGAGCGATGAAGGGATCCAAAAGGAAACCCAGGCCCTGTCGCGTTACGTGGAAGACTATGTCGTGGCCCACCCGACCCAGTGGTACTGGGTCCACCGCCGCTGGAAACGCGCCGGGGAGAGTGTCCCATGAACCGGAAGATCCTGGATTTCGGGGTGCCGTTGCTGGTGCTCCTCCTGGGGACGACGATCATCGCCGTAACCGGCGCTGACCTGGCGCTGTCCGCCTGGTTCCACCGGCCCGACGGGTGGCCGGTGGGCAACCTGTTCCCCTGGCACCAGTTCTACCGCTGGGGATATTATCCCGCCGACATCCTCGGCCTGGCGGGCCTGGGCTTGCTTGTGACATCGTTTTTCAGGCCCGGCCTGATCCGTTTCCGCCGTCAGGCGGCCTTCATGGTCGTCCTCCTGCTCCTGGGACCGGGCCTGCTGGTCAACACGGTCTTCAAGGATCACTGGGGCCGGCCGCGGCCGCGCCAGATTGTCCCGTTCGGCGGCACCATGCAGTTTCACCACCCCTGGGAACCGGGGGAAGCGGGTACGGGCAAATCGTTTCCCTCCGGCCACGCTGGTTCTGCCTTCTATCTGGCCATGCCCTACTTCATCCTGCGGCGGCGGAAAGCGCGCCTCGCCAGCCGAATATACGCCGGCGGGATATGCTACGGCATCCTGATGGGTATAGCCCGCATTGCCCAAGGGGGGCATTTTCTCAGCGACATCCTCTGGGCCTGGGGGGTGGTGCATCTGACCGCTGTCGCACTCTATTACCTGATGGGGCTGCACCGGGAAGATGCCACCATCACGGCGGAGTGAGCCACCCATGTTCTACACCCTCTACAACCTACTCTCGCTCTTCCTCCTTATCCCGGTCTGTCTCTACCATTTCTACCGTTCCGTCAGCCGCGGCCGCCGGGCCGCCTTTGGCGAGCGGTTCGGTTTTGTCTCTCCAACTGAGCTGGCAACGATCGACAACCGCCCGGTGATCTGGCTGCACGCCGTGTCCGTGGGCGAGGCCATCGCCAGCAGGCCGCTCCTGAAGGCGCTGCGCCAACGCTATCCCGGCCACTGCATCGTGCTCTCCACCACCACCGAGACCGGTCGCGCCATTGCGAAGGGGTTCGCGGAAAAGGATTGCTGCATCTACTTCCCCTTTGACTTCCTGCCTGCCGTGCAACGGACCCTGGACGCCATCGGGCCGCAGGTGGTCATCATCATGGAGACCGAGATCTGGCCCAACTTCACCCGCGAGGCGGCCCGTCGAGGCATCCCTCTGATCCTGGCCAACGGCCGCATCTCGGACCGTTCCTTTGGCCGCTACAGGCAATTCTCCTGGTTCTTCCGCCGCCCCCTTGGACAGTTCTCGGCCCTGTGCATGCAGACCGATGCCGACCGGGAGCGGATCTGCGCCATCGGCGCCCCACAGGAACAGGCACTGACCGCAGGCAACCTCAAGTACGACATCCCCGCCCGGCAGCCGACCGCTGTGGAAAAACGCGATCTGCGGGTCCGTTACTCCATGTCGGCAGGGCTGATCGTCCTCACTGCCGGCAGCACTCACCCGGGCGAGGAAGAATCGGTCCTGGCCACCTATCGCGAGTTGCTGAATATCACGGACCGACTGTTCCTGGTGCTCGTTCCGCGGCATCCCGAACGGGCCGGCGAGGTCGCCAAAATGCTCGACCGCCGGGGTCTGATCTATCGCCGTCGGTCCGCCATGGGGACAGACACCAGGATGTTCCGCGGCGGCAATGTGCTTTTGGTGGATACCATCGGCGAGTTGATGGACCTGTACGCCCTCTCCGATCTGGTGTTCGTAGGGGGGAGTCTGGTGCCGACCGGCGGCCACAACCTGCTGGAGCCGGCCTCGGTGGGGGTTCCCAGTGTCTTTGGGCCCCACATGACCAACTTCCGGGAGATTGCGGCGCTGGTGGCGAAGTACGAGGCAGGCATCCAGGTGGATGGGCCGAACGGACTGACCGATGCCTGCCGTGGCCTGATCGGCGACGCCGACCGGCGCCGCCAACTGGGACAGAACGGGCTGCGGATGGTGGAGGAGAACGGCGGTGCCACGGAACGGCACCTGGAGGTTATCGCACGATACCTATGATCTCTTCCCTCTCCACATGCTGGCGCGCCCTGGCCAACGGCACCCGCACAAACCACCTCGACCGGCTGCTGCTGGCGCTGCTGACTCCCCTCTCGCTTCCCTATGCCCTGGTCCAGCGAATGCGGGTCGCCCTGTACCGGGCGGGGATACTGAAAACCCGGCGTCTGCCCCGGCCGGTGGTCTCGGTGGGTAACATCACCGTGGGCGGCACCGGCAAAACGCCCGTCACCGCCTGCATCGCCCGCCTGCTCCTGGAGCGCGGCATGAAGGTGGCGGTCCTGTCCCGCGGCTATGGCGGCAGCATGGAAGGCCGGGCCGCCATCGTTTCCGACGGCAGCGAGGTACTCCTTACGGCAGAGCAGTGCGGCGACGAGCCGTACCTCCTGGCCACGACCGTGACCGGGTTGATGGTGGTCATGGGGAGCGACCGGCATCGGGCCGGGATGCTGGCCATGGAGCGCCTCTCTCCGGACATCTTCCTGCTGGACGACGGCTTCCAGCACCTGGGCCTGCATCGCGACCTGGACATCCTGCTCCTGGACTGTGCCAGGCCGTTCGGCAACAGCCTTACCCTGCCGGCCGGGCTCTTGCGGGAACCGGCTGGTGCGGCCCAGCGGGCCGACCTCATCATCCATACCCGCTGCCCCGAGGGGGCTACTCCCGCACCGGTGGTTGCCGGTAAACCCCGCTGTATAGCCCGGCACCGCCTGGCTGACCTTGTTCCGCTCTCCGGCGGAGACCCTATGGCATTTGCGGCCCTGAGAGGCCGCAAGATACTGGCCTTCGCCGGCATCGCCGAGCCGGCAGCTTTCTTTGAGAGCCTGACCGCCCAAGGGTTGAACCTGGTCCGCACACTCCCCTTCCCCGACCACGTCCGCTACGACAGCAGCCGCCTCGCCGCGCTTGATCGTGCCATAGGGGAATGCGGCGCCGACTTTGCCTTCACCACGGAGAAGGACGGCGTGAAACTGCGGCACCTCTCTCCGGCATTGGCGAACAGGATCATGCTCGCCCGCCTCGCACTCACCCTCGACGACCTCTCCACCCTCACAACACCCTTGTACAATTTGCTTCAAAAGTAACACCGGCTGTGGCATTATATGATGATTTCAATTTTCTGAAACCGTGGATATTCATGCTCTCGCACGACCTTGTGCACATACTCGCCTGCCCTGCCTGCAAGGGAGCGGTCACGCCGCTCGAGGAGGAAAACGCCCTGCTCTGCCCCCCGTGCGGACTGAAGTTTCCGGTCAGGGAGGGGATACCGGTGATGCTGGTGGACGAAGCGGAGAAACTCGGGGACCAGGGACCGGGGACCGGGGACCGGGAAACGGGAATCTGATTCATGCCCCCCATTCTCCAATTACCAGTCCCCAATCCCCGAATTTTGATCCGCAGCGTCAACTGGATCGGGGACGCGGTCATGACCACACCTGCCATCGGCGCTGTCCGGGAGCGGTTTCCCCAAGCGGAGATCACCCTGCTGGCCAATCCCCTGGTCGCCCAGCTCTTCTCGCCCCACGACTGGGTTGACCGGGTGATAACCTTCGACCGCACCGGCAGCCACCGCGGCATGGTCGGCAGGCTTCGGCTGGCCGCCGAGCTCAGGCGCCGGCGTTTCGACCTGGCCGTCATCCTGCCCAACTCCTTTGATTCGGCCCTGGTTCCCTGGCTGGCCCGCATACCGCTCCGGCTGGGCAAGCGGAGCGACGGCCGCGGCTGGCTCCTGACCCATCGTTACACCGCCGGGGAGGTGCCTGGCCGCCACGAGATCCGGTACTACCTGGACCTGCTGGCACATTTCGACATCAGGGGACACGCCAGCGCACCGCACCTGGTCACAACGCCGGCCGAGGACCACAACGCCGCTGCGCTGCTGGCAGCCCACGGCATTGAAGCGGGCAGTTTCGTGCTCGGCATCAACCCCGGCGCCACCTTCGGTTCGGCCAAACGCTGGTATCCGGAGCGCTTTGCCCAGGTCGCCCGGCGCCTGGCCGACGCCTGGGGTGCACGGGTGGTGATCTTCGGCAGTCCGAACGAGGCCGACATCGCGGCCGATATCCAACGGCACCTGGCCGGCATCTGCCTGAACCTGGCGGGCACAACCAGCGTGCGGGAGCTCATGGCATTGATCAAGCGCTGCAATTTCATGGTGACCAACGATTCCGGTCCCATGCATATCGCCGCGGCCTTCGGGGTGCCGCTGGTGGCCATCTTCGGCCCCACCGACCATGCCGGCACCGCACCTTTCAGCGACCGGGCGGTGATAGTCCGCAAGAACGTGGCATGCGCCCCCTGCAAGCTCCGCGAGTGCCCGACCGATCATTCCTGCATGACCGCGGTCACGGCGGATGACGTGGTTGCAGCGGCCCTGGGGCTTTATCGGCAGCTTCCGCCCGCAAAGGTAACGCCATGACCAAGATACTCGTAACCGGCGCAGCCGGTTTTATCGGTTATCACACCTGCGAACGCCTGCTTGCGCGGGGCAACGAAGTGGTCGGCCTCGACAACCTCAACGCCTATTACGACGTGTCCCTGAAGCGGGACCGCCTGCAGCGGCTGGAGCCGAAAGCCGGGTTCCGTTTCGTCCATGGCAGCCTTGAGGATCGGGATGCCATGGAGCGCCTTTTCAGCGGCGGGTGCTTCGACATGGTGATCCATCTGGCGGCACAGGCCGGGGTGCGCTATTCCCTGGTCAACCCCCACGCCTACATCGACAGCAACATCGTCGGTTTCATGAACGTGCTGGAGGGATGCCGCCATCATGGGATGAAGCATCTGGTGTACGCCTCTTCCAGCTCGGTCTACGGGGCCAACACGCTGATGCCCTTTTCGGTCCATCACAACGTGGACCACCCCATTTCGCTGTACGCAGCCACCAAGAAAGCCAACGAACTGATGGCCCACACCTATTCGAGCCTGTATGGACTGCCGACGACCGGACTGCGCCTCTTCACCGTGTACGGCCCCTGGGGCAGGCCGGATATGGCCTATTTCGCCTTTACCAGGGCGATCCTGGAGGGGCGGACCATAGACGTCTATAACCACGGCAGGATGCAGCGCGACTTTACCTACGTCGACGACATCGTGGAAGGGGTCATCCGGGCGGCCGACACGCTGCCGGCACCCGACCCTGCCTGGAGCGGCGACTGCCCGGACCCCGGCAGCAGCTACGCGCCGTACCGTATCTACAACATCGGCAACAACAACCCGGTGGAGTTGCTGTATTTCATCGAAACCCTGGAAAGATGCCTGGGCAAGACAGCCGTGAAGAACCTCCTCCCCATGCAGGCCGGCGATGTTCCGGCAACCTATGCCGACGTGGACGACCTGGTGCGTGACGTGGGCTTCGCCCCCCACACCTCGCTTGAGGAGGGTATCAGTCGGTTTGTGGAATGGTACCGGGGGTATTACGGATGTTGATGTGCGTTGGGTGTATTTCCGGGGCCA
This sequence comes from Desulfuromonadaceae bacterium, assembly GCA_036514355.1. Classification (GTDB taxonomy): domain Bacteria; phylum Desulfobacterota; class Desulfuromonadia; order Geobacterales; family Pseudopelobacteraceae; genus JACPFJ01. Next base: position 1,031 of record DATBXI010000379.1, on the reverse strand, counting down.
GGGTTACGATATCCGCATCCATTGCAGGCTACGGCGGGATCTAGCACATGCAGGAGACACTCCATATCATCGAACCAACCCTGGAGGGTGAAGCAGGCCATTGCTATAGTTTCGTGGTCAGCCTGTGTCAAGCGGCGGGCACCTATCCCCTCACGGTATGGTGCGGGAATAGGGCCGCCATCTCACTCCCCCCGGGTGTCTGCACCAGGCGTTTCTTTTTTCGCACGCTCAGGAGGCTACAGGCATTTTGGCTGTACCGTACCCTGTTGCGGCGACCGGAACGCCTCTTTATCTCGACAGCCGGCAGAACAGACCTGGTCCTGCTTGATCTGGCATGCCGGGGAGAGATACCGCCCCACAAGGTTTTTCTGTATATTCATTGGTTCAGACCTTCGCCGGGCAAGCGCCGTCAACTTGCGAAACTGGCCAGGCGTCAGCCCGGAATTACCATCCTCACGCCCACAGCTTCGGTGTTTGAGGAATTTCGCGCTGCCGGTTTCACCCACACGCGTCTTGTCCCCTATCCGATCACGCCGCTCGACCCTGGTGAGGTTCCAACGGAGTATCCGGCATTCAGGCACCTCTTGTACGCAGGGGCCGCCAGGCGCGACAAGGGGTTCAGCGAAGTGGTGGATTTCGTGACACTGCTGGCGCGAACAGGACAACACATTCCTGTCAGCCTGCAAACGTCCTCTGATCATTACGCCAAATTCGACGATATGACCATGCGAGACCTCGCACGGTTGGAGGCCATCGCCTACCCATACCTTGAGCGGCATGCCGAGACCCTGCAGCAGGCCGAGTACCGAAAGCTCTTCCGTGGGGCGATCTGCTTGCAACTCTACTCGCGACAGGACTTTGCCGACCGCATCAGTGGCGTAACGTTGGATGCGCTCAGTGCGGGAAGTCCCGTGGTCGCCCTGTCCGGGACATGGATTGGCCGTGTAGTTGCCGAATTCGACGCCGGCGCCGTGATTGAATCATCGGCGCCTGACGTGGTGTTGGATGCTGTAGAGCGTGTCAGGGGGCGT
>DATBXI010000378.1:0-13142 GCA_036514355.1 Desulfuromonadaceae bacterium | reverse complement strand
CCGGGCCTGTTTCGTTGCAACGATGGTTCGGTTTGACTAGGCGCTGGCAGCCACGGCCTTGTCAAAGCCCATGCTGAAGGCCTTCTTGTTCAGCTCCAGGAACGCTTCGGGCACGCTGGACAGCACGGCCTTCTCGGCGTTCTCCCTGCTCACCTGGCCGGTCAGGGCCACCATGGCGCCCAGGGCAACGATGTTGGCGACGATCTCGCGGCCCACATCGTTCTTGGCGGTATTGATGATCGGGAAAGCAACTGTCTTGAAATTCCCCGGCGGAACGTTCTTGACCAGGTCGGAGTCGATCAGCAGCACCCCACCCTCTTTCAGATCGTGGGAGTACTTGTTGGCGGCTTCCTGGGTCATGGCCAGCAGTGCGTCGCACTGGGTGACCTTCGGGTAGTCGATGGGGCCGTCGGAGATGATGACTTCCGACTTGGAGGCGCCGCCGCGGGCCTCGGGGCCGTAGCTCTGGGACTGGACGGCCTGCTTCCCTTCGTAGATGGAGGCGGCTTTTGCCATGATGATCCCGGCGGTGATCAGACCCTGTCCGCCTGCGCCGGAAAACCTGAGTTCATAACGTGACATCTATTTTCTCCTTTTTCCAAAGTGATGAAAGTTTCACTCACCAAGAAACGAGGATTTTTTCGTCCTGGGTTTACCTGCCGAGGCAGGGCGCGGAGGCGTAGCAGCGCTACGCCGCACAAGCCGTGCTGAAGTCAGGTGAGGCCAGGGCGGAAAAAGACCGTTTCTCCTACTTGGCGCCGCCTTGGGCACGCTCGATGACCTTGGCGTACTCGGCGGTGTACTCCGGCTTGTCTTCCTTGTAGAGCACGCCGGTGAGGACCTTGCCCTGGAGCTGCTCGGCGGTCATCTTCTCGGCGGCCTTGACCGGCACGGCGGTCTCCTTGAGATGGTTCATCATCTCGATGACCGACTTGAACTTGTTACGACGACCGTAGGTGGTCGGGCAATCGTCCAGGATCTCGACCACGGAGAAGCCTTTGTGCTGGATGGCCTCGGCGATCAGTTTGTCGATCTGGGTGGCGTGGTAGGCGGTGCCGCGGGCCACGAAGGTGGCACCGGCGCCGATGGCCAGCTTGGCGATGTCAAAGGCCGGATCCGGGTTGCCATAGGGGGTGGTAGAAGCCTTGGCGCCGGTCGGCGTGGCGGGCGAGAACTGGCCGCCGGTCATGCCGTAGATCTTGTTGTTCATGATGATGTAGGTCATGTCGATGTTGCGGCGGCAGGCATGGATGAAGTGGTTGCCGCCGATGGCGGTGCCGTCGCCGTCACCGCCGACCAGGATGACGTTCATCTCGGGCTTGGCCATCTTGACGCCGGTAGCGAAGGCAGCGGCGCGGCCATGGGCGGTGTGCAGGGTGCAGCAGTCCATGTAGCCCGGGAGACGGGAGGCGCAGCCGATACCGGAAACGATAGCGGTGTTTTTGGTGTCCAGTTTGAGGGAATCAATCGCCCGGATGAGCCCCTTCATGACGATGCCGTGGCCGCAGCCGGGGCACCAGATGTGGGGCAACTTGCCGGGACGAATATACTTATCGTAATCAAAAGCCATGGTTATTTAACCTCCTTCATCTTCTCAACAATCTGGTCGGGATTGATCGGCTCACCGTCCACGCGGTTGATGCCGAGCACCGGGGCTTTGCCCTGGGCGTTCCGCTCCACTTCGATGGAGCACATGCCGAGGTTCATCTCGGGCACGATAAAGGCTTTGGCCTTCTGGGCCAGGGCCTTGATCTGCTTGTCCGGGAAAGGCCAGAAGGTCCTGATGCGGAACATGCCCGCCTTGATACCCTGCTCGCGGGCCGCGTTGACGGCATAGCGGGCGGAACGGGAGGTGGAGCCATAGGCTACGACGACGATGTCGGCGTCATCCAGCATGTACTCCTCAAAGAGGACGATATCGTCCACGTTGGCGTCGACCTTGCGGACCTGGCGCTCCTCCTCGGCCTGGACGATCTCGGCCTTGGTGGTGGGGAAGCCGTCCTGCATCTTGTTGAGGCCGGTGACGTGGAACTTGTAGCCTGTGCCGTAGGCGGCCAGGGGCGGCACGTCGCCGAACTGGGTGTCGTACGGCTTGTACTGCTCAGGCGGTACGGTCGGGGTCTTGCGGGGAAGAACCTCTATCTCGCCCGGCTCGGGGAAGACGATGCGCTCACGCATGTGGGCAACGATCTCGTCCGGCATGACCATGACCGGGGTGCGGTATTTTTCGGACAGGTTGAAGGCCCGAATCATATCTTCATAGGTCTCCTGGACCGAGGCCGGCGTCAGGCAGATGGCCGGGTGGTCACCGTGGGTGCCCCACTTGGCGCACATCACGTCCGACTGGGACGGACCGGTGGGCATACCGGTGGAGGGGCCGCCGCGCATGACGTTGTACACGACGCAGGGGATCTCGGCGATGCAGCCGTAGCCGATCAGTTCCTGCTTGAGGGAGAGACCGGGGCCGGAGGTAGAGGTCAAGGTCTTGGAGCCGGCCAGGGACGCGCCCAGGATGGCGGCCATGGCGGCGATTTCGTCTTCCATCTGGATGAATTTGCCGCCGACCTTGGGGAGTTCGGCGGAACAGACTTCCGCAACCTCGGTAGAAGGTGTGATCGGGTAGCCTGCAAAGAAGTTGCAGCCGGCATAGATGGCGCCGTGGGCTGCAGCTTCGTTACCCTGAAGAAACGCTACTTTTTTTGACACTGTTCATTCCTCCCGTTTGATTATTCGGTGATGACTTTGATTGCGAAGTCGGGGCAGCGCAGTTCGCACTGCATGCACTTGATACAGGCCTCAAGGTTCTTGACGGCCGCGACAAAGCCCTGCATCTCCAGGACCTTGGTGGGGCAGAATTCCACGCAGATGTGGCACCCCTTGCAGTACTTCTCGATGATCTCGATTTTCGGCAATGTTTTTTCCATCTGGTTAATACTCCTTTTTCCGTTATAAAAGGTGTGAAATACAGGTCCCATAATGTGGCAAAAGAAGGGCGGCTGCCCTTCTTTTGTTTTCCACAAAAGAGTCCTTAAGCGTAATACTGTTTTTATTTCATGCTGTCAACCAGGCTCTTCACTGCGGCCACCGACTTGTCCATCATGGCCTGCTCCTCGGCGTCGAGTTTGAACTGGATGATCTTCTCGATACCTTTTTCGCCGAGAACGCAGGGAACGCCCACATAGTAGCCGTTGACACCGAACTCGCCCTGCAGATGGGCACAGGTGGGGAGTACGCGCTTCTGGTCCTTGAGGATCGACTCGGCCATGGCGATGGCCGAAGAAGCCGGTGAGTAGAAGGCGGAACCGGTCTTGAGGAGGGCGACAACTTCGCCGCCTGCGCCGCGGGTACGCTTGACCATGGCTTCCATGACTTCCTTGGCCTGCGCGGCGCTGCCGTATTTCTGCTCAAGCAGTTCCATGACCGGGATACCGCAGACGCTGGTGTAACGGACGAGGGGCACCATGTCGTCGCCATGGCCGCCCAGGGTCACGGCAACCACGTCCTTCACGGAGACGCCCAGTTCCCAGGCGATGAAGGCGGCAAAACGTGCGGAGTCGAGCACGCCGGCCTGGCCGATGACGCGGTTGTAGGGGAAGCCAGTGATCTTCTGGCAGAGGGTCACCATGGCGTCCAGCGGGTTGGAGATGACGATGACGATGGAGTTGGGGGCATACTGCTTGATCCCTTCGGCCACCTGGGTCATGATCTTGGAGTTGACCTCAATCAGGTCGTCGCGGCTCATGCCCGGCTTGCGGGGGAGGCCGGCTGTGACGATGACGATGTCGGAATCCTTGATGTCCTCGTAGCTGTTGGTTCCCTTCAGGTTGACGTCAAAGCCGTCAACCGGCCCGACTTCGGCGATGTCGAGCATCTTGCCCTGGGGAAGTCCCTCGACGATGTCGAACAGGACCACGTCGCCAAGTTCGCGCAGGGCGCAAAGCTGAGCAAGAACGCCACCAATCTGACCGCCGCCGATGAGAGAAATCTTCTTACGTGCCATAATCTGTCTCCTCCTCTGTGGTTTGATGTTGCATGAATAAAAGCAGGCGGCTCCAAGCCGTCCCGCAGACTCACGAGTTCAGTTTCATGTTTTCTATCAGCGCATCGGCGAAGCCGGAGCAGGAAAGCAGCGTGGCTCCCTGCATCATCCGTTCGAAGTCATAGGTGACGCGCTTCTGGCCGATGGTCTTGTCGATGGACCTGACGATCATGTCCGCCGCCTCCTGCCACCCCATGTACTCCAGCATCATGACGCCGGAGAGGATTACCGAGCCCGGGTTGACCTTGTCCAGGTTGGCGTACTTGGGGGCCGTGCCGTGGGTGGCCTCGAAGATGGCGTGGCCGGTGACGTAGTTGATGTTGGCGCCGGGCGCGATGCCGATCCCCCCCACCTGGGCGGCCAGGGCATCGGACAGGAAGTCCCCTTCCAGGTTCATGCAGGCCACCACATCGAACTCCTTGGCGCGGGTCAGGACCTGCTGCAGGGTGATGTCGGCGATGGTGTCCTTGATCATCAGGAGCCGCTTCCACTGGCCGTTGCCGTGGGTCGGCATCACCGTCAGGGCCTCCTCCACTTCGGCGCGGATATCGGCCTGCTGCTTGGGCGTCATCATGTCGTAGCCCGGATCGACCATCCGGGCGTTCGCCTCCACGGAGAGTCCGGGGTTCCTGTCCTTGTTGTCAATGATCCAGGATTCGCGCTCGCAGATGATCCGGGCGCGGAATTCATCCTTGGCAAGGGCGTACCCCCAATCCTTGAAGGCCCCCTCGGTGAACTTCATGATGTTGCCCTTGTGGACGATGGTCACGGACTTGCGCCTGTGGGTGAGCGCATACTCGATGGCGGCACGGATGAGGCGCTCGGAACCATCCCGGGAGATCGGTTTGATGCCGATGGAGGAGGTCGCGGGGAACCGTATCTTGGTGACCTTCATCTCCTCCATGAGGAAGCACTTGACCTTGTCGCACTCGGGCGTGCCCTGCATCCACTCGATGCCGGCGTAGATATCCTCGCAGTTCTCGCGGAAGATGACCATGTCCACGTCCTCCGGTTTCTTGACCGGCGAAGGTACGCCCTGGAACCAGCGTACGGGGCGCAGACAGACATACAGGTCCAGCAACTGACGGAGCGCGACGTTCAGGGAACGGATGCCGCCGCCGATGGGAGTGGTCAGGGGGCCCTTGATGCCGACCAGGAACTCCTTGAAGGCCTCCACGGTCTCATCGGGCAACCATGCCTTGTCGCCCATCTCCGCACGGAACAGGTTGAACGGTTTTTCGCCGGCATAGACTTCCATCCAGCTGATCTTTCTGGCACCGCCGTAGGCCTTTTCAACGGCCGCGTCAAAGACGCGCACCGAGGCTTTCCAGATATCGACGCCAGTACCGTCCCCCTCGATAAAGGGAATGATCGGGGTGTTCGGCACATGCAGCCTGCCGTCCGTACCCATGGTGATCTTTTCCCCGGCAGGGACTGTTACGTACGAATAAGACATCACTCTTCTTTCATAGAGTTACGGTCAGACCAAGCGGACAACATGCAAGAACGGGGAGGAATCAGCAGATTCCTCCCCTTGCACTACTTTCAGATAATGGCGTTAATGATTGCATTCAGGGTTGCGCTGGGGCGCATGGCCTTTTCCGTCTTTACCGGATCCGGCATGAAATAGCCGCCGATATCCTGCGGCTTACCCTGGGCACCGATCAATTCCTCATTGATCTTTGCCTCGTTGTCATGAAGCTGCTGCGCCACCTTGGCGAAACGGGCCGCCAGGTCTTTGTCCTTGGTCTGCTCAGCCAGAGCCTCGGCCCAGTACATGGCAAGGTAGAAGTGGCTGCCCCTGTTATCGATCTGGCCGACTTTGCGGGCCGGGTTCTTGTTCTGATCCAGGAATTTGGTATTGGCCTGATCAAGGGTATCGGCCAGGAGTTGGGCCTTTTCATTTTTGAAGCTGGCTGCCAGATGCTCCAGAGATACGGCCAACGCCAGGAACTCGCCGAGCGAATCCCAACGCAGGTACCCTTCCTGAACGAACTGCTGCACATGCTTGGGTGCCGAGCCGCCCGCACCGGTCTCGAACAGGCCGCCACCGGCCAGGAGCGGAACGATGGAGAGCATCTTGGCGCTGGTACCCAGTTCCAGGATCGGGAAGAGGTCGGTCAGGTAATCCCTCAGGGCGTTGCCGGTCACCGTGATGGTGTCCTTGCCCTCTTTTGCCCTCTCACAGGTGAAGAGCATGGCGTCAACCGGGGCCATGATACGGATGTCAAGGCCGTTGGTGTCGTGGTCCTTCAGGTATTTTTCCACCTTCAGGATCATCTGGGCGTCGTGGGCCCGGTTCTTGTCCAGCCAGAACACAGCCGGGGTACCGGTCGCACGGGCCCTTCTCACCGCCAGCTTTACCCAGTCCTGGATCGGCAGGTCTTTGGCCTGACAGCCGCGCCAGATATCGCCTTCTTCAACCTCATGCTGCATCAGCACGGCGCCGGACTCATCGACAACGCGCACGGTGCCGTTTGCCGTCATCTTGAAGGTCTTGTCGTGTGAACCGTATTCCTCGGCCTTCTGGGCCATGAGACCAACGTTGGAGGTGGAACCCATGGTGGTAGGATCGAACTGACCGTGCTTCTTGCAGAAATCGACACAAACCTGATACCACCGTGAATAGCACCTGTCAGGAACTACGCACTTCACGTCGTGCAGTTTGCCGTCGGGGCCCCACATCCCGCCGGAGTCACGGATAACGACTGGCATGGAGGCATCGATGATGATGTCGTTGCTGGCATGCAGGTTGGTGATCCCTTTGTCCGAATCGACCATTGCCAGAGGCGGTCTCTTCTTGTAGGTCTCCTGGATATCGGCTTCGATCTCTGCCTTTTTTGCTGCGGGCAGCTTCTCAAGCTTCAGGTAGAGATCGCCCAGACCAAGGTCAGGATTGACGCCCAGCTCCTTGAAGGTAGCGGCATGCTTTTCAAACACGTCCTTGAAGTATACGGAGACAAAGTGGCCGAACATGATCGGATCGGAGATCTTCATCATGGTGGCCTTGAGGTGCACGGAGAACAGGATACCCTTGGCCTTGGCGTCTTCGATCTGCTCCTCGATGAATTTGCGCAGGGCGCGAACGTTCATGAACGTGCCGTCAAAAATCTCGCCGGCCTGGAGGGGGAGCTTCTCCTTCAGAACCGTGACGTTGCCGTCCTTGCCGACAAACTCGATCTTTACGTTGCCGGCCTTCTCCATGGTAACGGATTTTTCGTTTTCGTAAAAATCACAGCAATCCATCCACGAAACATGGGTCTTTGAGTCCGGGGACCAAGCGCCCATCTTGTGCGGGTGCTTCTTGGCGTATTCTTTTACCGCCTTGGCCGATCTTCTGTCGGAGTTCCCCTCCCTCAATACGGGGTTGACGGCGCTTCCCAGACATTTGGCATACCGGGCATGAAGCTCCTTCTCGGCGTCGGTCTTCGGCTCTTCGGGATAATCCGGAAGCTTGTACCCCTTCTCCTGCAACTCTTTGATGGCAGCCTTCAGCTGGGGGATGGAGGCGCTGACGTTCGGCAGCTTGATGATATTGGCCTCGGGCTTCTGCGTAAGATCGCCCAGTTCAGCCAGATAATCCGGCATCCTCTGGCTCTCCGTCAGGCAGTCGGGGAAGTTGGCGATGATCCTGCCGGCGACAGAGATATCCCTTGTTTCAACATCAACGCCGGCGGCCTTGGTAAATGCATTAACGATCGGGAGTAACGAGTAGGTTGCCAGTGCAGGCGCTTCATCGATTTTTGACCAGATAATCTTTTGTGTTGTCATGTTCGGTTCTCTCCTTAGTTTTAATACACACTAACACCGAAGATGCAAGGAAAGCCAGCCACCCCATACCACCCTTTGCGTCGCTGAGATCGCTTCCCCTTTGGAGCGTTCACGGGCGGCAAGTCGTGCACCGACTCGTTTCCTACCATCTGTCCGGCGTAATCAACCAGTAATCCGACAAAAGAAATCAGGCGATTTTTTTCGTATTACTTCAATTCTACCAACATGTTACAGGCTGGATAAAATCTTGTATACAGTATACAAAACACCTATCGGTGTCAAGCAAAAAACTATTTGATTCCGCTGTCCACGGCGGGTTGTGATGGCCGTTTCACTGATGTATCAGCGCTACCTGCGTCCGGAATATCGTTTGGCCTCGTTGGCTGCGTCGCGGGAGAAATTGCGGGGGATCTTGAGCACCTGTCCCGGCCAAAGCTGCTTCGGGTCACGTATCTGGTCACGGTTAGCCCGGTAGATGAGAGGCCAGAGGGAGGCATCGTTGTAAATCTCGCTGCGGGCGGCTATCTGGGGCAGCGTTTCGCCACGGCGTACCGTATAGGTGGTCAGACCCGCGCTATGCTCCCGGGCCTGGTTCGCCCGTGCGCCCCCCGCCCCCTTGGACTCTTCGGACAGCGTGGCGTGCTCCTGGCTGCGCAACCGCTGCTCAGCCAGGGCAGCTTCACGCATCAGACGTTCCTCCTCGGCGCGGGCCTTTTGCTCCGCCAGCCGGAGGCGCTCCTGTTCGGCCTGCCGCTCCTTTGTACGCCGCAACTCCGCCTTCAGTACCTCACCCTTCTGCAGGGCCAGTAGATAGTAGCCGTCCGCCTCCTCCTCGTCCTGGTGGACATGCAGCACCGCCTCGCCATGTTCGAAGGTTTCGACCAGATTGCCATATTCCTGGGGGAACAGCCTGGGGGCGTCCTGACGCCCGAGTTCGGCGACCAGCATCGCCACCCTGGCACGCCACGCGGGGGGCGCCGGTGTCGCGCAAGCCGCCAGCAGGCAGCAGCAGGCGAGGAGTATGGATGCGGCCGGCCGGCGCACCTGTGACGCTACCCCTGTTTTTCCGCCAGCCGGATGCCCAGTTCGCGCAGTTGTTTGGTTTCCACCTCAGAGGGCGCCTCGGACATGAGGCAGGTTCCCTTCTGGGTCTTGGGGAAGGCGATCACGTCGCGGATCGAGTCGCTGCCGGTCAGGAGCATGATCAGCCGGTCCATGCCGAAGGCAATGCCGCCATGGGGCGGCGTGCCGAACTCCAGTGCATCCAACAGGAAGCCGAACTTGCTGCGGGCCGACTCCTCGGAAAGGCCAAGCAGTTTGAACATCAGCGACTGGACCTGTTCCTGGTGGATCCTGATGGAACCGCCGCCGATCTCGTTGCCGTTCAGCACCAGATCGTAGGCCTTGGCGCGGCAGCGTCCCGGGTCGGACTCCACGTACTGCAGGTCTTCGTCCATGGGTGCGGTAAAGGGATGGTGCACGGCTGCCCAGCGCTTCTCCTCCTCGTCCCACTCCAAGAGCGGGAAGTCGGTCACCCAGACGAAGCGGTAGTCGTCCTTGCTGGTCAGCTTGAGAATGCCGGCCAGGTGGTTGCGCAGTTTGCCCAGGGAATCGTTGACCACCTTTGGCTTGTCGGCCACGAAGAACAGGAGGTCTCCCTCCTGGGCATCGAAAGCCGCGTTCATGGCGCTGATCTCCTCAGGGGTGAAGAACTTGGCAATGGGGGAGTGCCACTCATTGTTCTCGATCTTGACGTAGGCCAGCCCCTTGGCGCCGTAGATCTTGACGAACTCGGTCAGGTCGTCGATCTCCTTGCGGGAGAAACCGGCACATCCCTTGGCATTGATCCCCTTGATGATGCCCCCTTTGGCAGCCACATCGGCGAAGACCTTGAAGCCGGAACCTTTGACCAGGTCGGTCAGGTCGCACAGCTCCATACCGAAACGCATGTCCGGGTTGTCCACCCCGAAACGGCGGATGGCCTCAGCATAGGTGATGCGCTCAACCGGGAGGGCGACATCCACTCCCTTGGCCTCCCTGAAGATGCGGGCGATCAGCCCCTCCATCACGGTAATGATGTCCTCCCGGTCGATGAAGGACATTTCGCAGTCGATCTGGGTGAACTCGGGCTGGCGGTCGGCGCGCAGATCCTCGTCGCGAAAGCAGCGCACCACTTGGAAATAGCGGTCAAAGCCGGAGATCATCAGGATCTGCTTGAAGATCTGCGGCGACTGGGGCAGAGCGTAGAAGCACCCCTGGTTGATGCGGGACGGCACCAGGAAATCCCGGGCCCCCTCCGGGGTGGACTTGGTCAGAAAGGGTGTCTCCAGTTCGATAAAACCGTTTTCCGTCAGGTAGGAACGGGTAACCTGGGCGACCTTGGAGCGGAGGATCAGGTTGTGCTGGAGCTGGGGTCTGCGCAGGTCCAGGTAGCGGTGCTTGAGGCGGATGTTCTCATTCACCTCGCTGAACTCGTCCAGCATGAAGGGAAGCGGCTTGGAGCGGTTGAGCAGCTTGCACTCGCTGACCCGGATCTCCACCTCGCCGGTCCGCATGTTGGGGTTGACCGTGCCCTCAGGGCGGGGAATGACCGTCCCTTTGATCGCCAGCACGAACTCGCTGCGCACGGTTTCGGCCACGCCATGGGCAACGGCGTCAACCTCCGGGTCGAAGACGATCTGGGCGATCCCTTCCCGGTCGCGGAGATCGATGAAGATCAATCCGCCATGATCGCGGCGGCGCAGGGCCCACCCCATCAGGATCACCTCTTTGCCGATATCCGCGGCAGTCAGGTCACCGCAGTAGTGTGTCCGTTTCCAGCTTCCCAGCGTATCCATAACCCATCCTCCGATGTAATTGATTTATTCAAAGCCTTCCAATTTTGCCACAGAGACACAGAGACTCAGAGAAAACCTGCGAGTAACTTCAGGGAGCTGAATCAACAACATTCACAAATAATACTATCTCCGGTTACTTAATTCAAAATCTCTGTGATCCTCTGTGGCTCTGAGTCTCTGTGGCAGATTTGCCGCTTGTCTGTGTCAGTCAATCAACCGGCCGATGTTGCCGAAGCGGGGCCGGAACTTGTCCTTGTCCCACGACCAGTACTTGATGAACGCCAGCCCCTTGATCTTGTCCCTGGAGACAAAGCCCCAGAAACGGCTGTCATAGGAACGGTCCCGGTTGTCCCCCATCACGAAGTAGGAGCCGGGGGGCACGGTGATCGGCCCGAAGGTGTCGCGGGGGTTCATCTCCTTGGGGATGATGTCCTTTTCCTTGTGGATCTCGTGGGGATTGGCGTAGGGCTTGCCGTTGACGAAAAGCTGCTTGTCCTTTTCCTCCACCACGTCACCGGGGGTGCCGATCACCCGCTTGATGAAGTCCTTGCTGGGATCTTCCGGGTATACGAAGACGATCACGTCGCCGCGCCGCGGGTCGCGCAGCTTGAGGATGCGCTTGTCGCTGAACGGCAGCTTGGTGCCGTAAATGAACTTGTTCACCAGCAGGTGGTCGCCGATGAGCAGCGTATCCTCCATGGAGCCGGACGGGATCTTGAATGCCTGTACGAGGTAGGTACGGATGACCAGTGCCAGAAGGATGGCGATGACGATCGACTCGACGTACTCGCGGATGAGGCTTTTCTTTTTAGGCACCTCGGAGGCCAACGGCTTTGCGTCGTAGATGCCCGAGGTCGGGGACGGTTTTTCGTTATGTTCTTCCATGAAGGTTCCTTTTTTGAATTAGCAATGTCCTTAACCCCTCCCCCTCCTCCCCTTAAACTAAGGGGAGGAGCTTTTCCCCCTCTTAGCTTAAGAGGGGGTTGGGGGGAGTTACGGTTCTATTTGTCATCCACCTTGAGTATGGCCAGGAAGGCTTCCTGGGGCAGTTCCACGTTCCCCACGTTCTTCATGCGCTTCTTGCCCTCCTTCTGCTTCTCCAGGAGCTTGCGCTTGCGGGTGATGTCGCCGCCGTAGCACTTGGCCAAAACGTCCTTGCGCAGCGCCTTGACCGTCTCGCGGGCAATGACCTTGTTGCCGATGGCGGCCTGGATGGCCACCTCGAACATCTGGCGCGGGATCAGCTCCTTCATCTTGGACACCAGGTCCCGGCCGCGGAAATAGGCCTTGTCCCGGTGAATGATCAGGGACAGGGCATCCACCACCTCGCCGTTGATCATGATGTTCATCCGGACCAGTTCGCTCCTGCGGTAGTCCAGGTGCTCGTAGTCCAGGGAGGCGTACCCCTTGGTGATGGACTTCAGCTTGTCGTAGAAGTCGAGCACGATCTCGTTCAGGGGGAGTTCGTAGATGATCATTACCCGGGTCGGGGTGAGGTACTTGATCTCCCGCTGCACTCCGCGCTTCTCCTCGCACAGGGCCAGCACCCCGCCCACGAACTCATTGGGCACGTGGATGTGGGCCAGGATGAACGGCTCCTCGATGTAGTTGACATGCTGCGGCTCGGGAAGCTGGTTGGCGCTCTCGATGGTGATCATCTCGCCGGTCACGCGGTGCACCCGGTAGACGACCGTCGGGGCGGTAGTGATCAGGTCCAGCCCGAACTCCCGCTCCAGGCGCTCCTGGATGATCTCCATGTGCAGAAGCCCCAGGAAACCGCAGCGGAAGCCGAACCCCAGGGCCACCGAGGTCTCCGGCTCGTAGGAAAAGGAGGAGTCGTTCAGCTTGAGCTTGGCCAGCGCATCACGCAACTGTTCGTACTGGGAGGTGTCGATGGGGTAGAGGCCGGAGAAGACCATCGGCTTGACCTCCTTGAACCCGGACAGGGGCGCGCTGCACTGGTTGTGGAAGAGGGTCACCGTGTCACCCACCTTGGCGTCGGCCACGTCCTTGATGCCGGCGATCACGAAGCCCACCTCCCCGGCGGCCAAGTGGGACACCTCGCGCATCACCGGGGCAAAGACCCCCACTTTGAGCGCCTCGTAGGCACGGTTGGTGGACACGAGCTGGATCTTGTCCCCCTTCTTGAGCGTGCCGTCGAAGATGCGCACCAGGATGATGACCCCCTGGTACTGGTCGTACCAGGAGTCGAAAAGGAGCGCCTTGAGCGGCGCCGCCCCGTCTCCCTTTGGTGCGGGAATCTTCCGGATGATCTCCTCCAGGATATCGTGGGTGCCGATCCCTTCCTTGGCGCTGGCCAGCACGGCGTCATGGGCATCGATGCCGATGATCTCCTCGATCTCCTCCTTGACCCGCTCCGGCTCGGCAGCGGGGAGGTCGATCTTGTTCAGGACCACGAACACTTCCAGGTTGGAGTCCAGCGCCAGGTAGACGTTGGCGAGCGTCTGCGCCTCGACCCCCTGGGAGGCGTCCAC
>DATBXI010000377.1:0-3872 GCA_036514355.1 Desulfuromonadaceae bacterium | reverse complement strand
CCGCACCCCGCCAGCGCGGCCGCGCACGCCACCGTAACCATCAGGCCGCACACGGCGCTATTTTTTGACAGGTTTTTTGTCATCCTTTATTTCTTTCTTGTCCAGGAAACGGAATGTGGTTGCCAGGCAACTCACCTTGGTCATCATCCTGTTATTCACGTTGCGGATATCGGAAAATGCCACGTTTGTGATATTGATGATGCGCGGGATATTGGCCACGGCGGCAAAGAAGTTGGCCACGCTGAAATAGGATCCGGAAACGGTAATATCCACCGGGACCTCGGCGTAAAAATCCTTGGGGGCCTCAGGCTTGGGCTGGAACTTGAGGAAGTCGAGGCCGGCGTTCTTGCCGAGTGTGGTGATGCTGGTCAAGAGCGAAGGGATCTCCTTGGAGTTCGGCAATTCGGTCAGCGCCTGGGCCAGCTCCTTGCTGAGCTGCTCGTACTCGGCCCTGAGGCGCGGCAGGTTGTTGGCGATCCTGGTTTTGTCGTCTATCTCGGCCTGGAGCTTGGCCAGGTCGGCCTGGAGCTTGGCCCCCTCCTGGTACTTGGGGACATACAGGAACCAGACCAGGGCAGCTCCCTCGATCAGGACCGTAAGAACGAGAATCAGAATCTTCTGCTTGGTCGGCAGCTTGAGTATTTTTTCTACCTGTGGATCCATGGTCAATCCGTCCCGACGGTTGAGGTACGCTACTTTGGTGCGTTTGGCGCCGGCGGCTTGGCCGGTTCGGGTGCCGTGCGCAGCTTGCAGGAGAGCTCGAAACGCTTCAGCTTGGCGCCCCCGCTCTCGGTCTGTTCCGAAACGATCAACTCCACTCCCATGTAATCAGCCGAGGCTTCCAGGTTGCGCATGAAGGCGGCGATCAGTTCTTCGCTGGTGGCCATGCCGGTAATCCTGATGGCAGGGCCGCTCTCGCTGTAACCGGTCAGCCACAGCTGATCCGGAGTGTTGTCGCTCAGCGTGGCGAGTCGGTGGGCCGGGCCGGTCTTGTTCTTGCGCAACTGCGCCAGCACATCCAGTTTCTTCCTCACCTGCTCCTTCAGGGCCTTCAATTCTTCCAGCTTGCCGATCTTCGCCTTCAACTCGTTGATCCTGTTGTTGGCGACCGCAATCTCGCTCTGGGTAGTGGCTATCTGTATCCGCTTGACCACGTACATCGACGCGACGACCACTGCCACCAGCAGCAGGCTGATGCAGAATATGGCTATTTGCTGTACGGCCGTTTCCTTTTTTCTGGCGGCCCTGAGGGGCAACAGGTTGATCTTTATCATTTGTCCCCTACCCTCCGTATGGCAAGCCCCACGGTTACTGCCATCAGCGGTGCTATCTCCGCAAGGTATTCAGGGTCAAACTCCTTATCGCTGCAGGTGACCTTGGCAAAGGGGTTGATCATCTCCACCGGCACCCCGAGCCTGTCATTGATGGTGTCCAGCAGGTTGTAGACCTTCGAACAGCCTCCGCTGAGGAAGATACGCGTTATCCGTTCCTCGGAAGCCGTTGAATTGTAGAAATCCAGCGAACGCCTGATTTCCTGGGTGATGGTCTCGTTGACCTTAGCGAGCACCTCCAGGAGAGTTGCGCTCCCGGCGCCGGTGGCCAGCATTTTCACGGATTCGGCGTCGGCACCGCTCAGGCCCATCTGTTTCTGGATCTCTTCGCTGTAGAGGTTGCCGCCCATCTGGACATCCCGCGTAAACAGGGTGATGCCGTCCTTGACGATATTGATGTTCATGACACTGGCACCTATGTTGATCAGTGCCACCACATCTTCCGGGTCCACGTCATGGTTGGTTTCAAAGGCATTCTGAATCGTGAACGAGGCCACGTCCACCACGGAAAGCTGGAGCCCTGCCTCGTTGAATACGGCGACATAGTCGTTTATCAGGTCTTTTTTGCTGGCCACCAGCAGGACATTCATCTTGGAGGGATCGATGGTGTCGGGGGACAGTATCTGGAAGTCGAGGTTGACGTCATTGATATCGAACGGTATGTACTGCTCCGCTTCCCACACGATCTGGTCTTCCAGCTCCTCGGAGGTCATGGCGGGCAGCGTGATCTTGCGGATGATCACCGAGTTGCCGGAGATGGAGCAGGCGACGTCCTTGACCTTTATGCCGAGGCTTGCCACGAGGTTCCTGATGGCCTCAACGATGGAGGTGCTGTCCATCAGGGTGTTGTCCACAATGGCCTCGGGGGGCAGCGGGATAATGCCCGCATTGAGCAGGTGATACGTCCCCTTCTGCGCCTTGAGCTGCACCAGTTTCACCGAGCTGGAGCCGATATCGACGCCGATGACCTCTTTTTTCTTTTTAAGAAACATAATGCATTCCTGTCGGGCTCAATCCAGAAAGACCTGGCCCTTTTCGTCGAGCGAATACCCCAAGGCCAGAATAATCTTGCGCATGGTATCCATGCGGCACTGCTCCCCCCGTTCGACCCGGTCGATGGTAAGAGGCGAGATGCCTGCCTTGCGGGCCAGTTCCGACTTGCTCATCAGACGTGACTCCCGTATTGCCTTGACCTTGTTTCGAGCCTTCATACGCAATCCTATCTAAGTAGATATAATTGCGTATCTGTTTACAACATCTATTAGTAATGTCAAGCAAATTATATGTAATTATATACAACATTAAAACAATCCGAGTTGCTTCCGCGCCAAAAGTTATATCAATTTGATTCTGTTGGAGGCCTCGAACTTCCAGCATCGCTCTGCCTTGCACGTTTCGTGGCCCGCACACCCACTCAGTAGGCATACAAAACCTCAAGATTCGCCTGAGCCGTTGAATTGTTCTTCCGTTCGCCCTGAATCTCGATCCGGTAGATGTACGGAAATGGTTGCGGCCTCAATAAGCTAGACGATTCAGCCACTCCCGATCCTTCAAGTTGGAGACCGCTGAGGTCTGTGTTTCCCGGTACCGTATCCACAATCTTGGTATACACGGTGAAAGGACTCCCTGTTGTCGATTGAAGGTCCATGGTCATGTCGGGGGCCTTTTTCGGCTGGGGAGAGCTGCTGCAAGTGCCCCAGCCTGACGTAGGATTGGACAGTTTTGTGGACAGGCATGCTGTTGACGGCAACTGCACGTTCAGCGTGGGAAAGACGGCCTGGACCGCTGTCGCCAGAGAGGACGAGTCTGAGTTCTGCAATACAACCGGCAGGATGTCCTTGAGCATGATCTCCGATGCGCCGTAGGAGGCCTCAAGTGCCGTATGGTATTTCCTGCTCTGACCCGCCATCTGGACGCTCTGGGTTATCATGTACAGAAGTGCCATAACGATCGTGAGCGAGATGAGCGTCAGCATCAACGAGGTGACGAGCGCAAACCCTTTGTTATTTCGCACCAGCGGCATCATCTGCGTCATCCTTTTTATTGGTTGGAAGTCAGGTTCTTGGGGCGAACCACGATCCGGTATACTTTCCAACGATAGTTCAGCATGTCCGCGGACAAGACATGACTGCTGCTAATTCCCGCTTCTGTCGTATCATCGCCCACGACGATCGGTGACGGGCTCGTATAGCTGGTATCCTTGCGCCCAACCTGGGCAAGGACATAGACCTTCACCACCTTCAGCTTGGTACGGATATGCCCCGGGTCTGGAAGTATCGTATCCCCCACATAGGTCGTCGGCGTCAAGGTTATGCTTCCTCTGTAGTTCGATCCATTCGCATTGGTCCAGGTATCGATCTGTCCGTCGCCGGGCAGTGCAGGGTCGCTGACCAGGTTCCCGCCTGCATCGGCCAGGTCCCACCCGAAGACCACCTGCATGTCGGCCACGCAGTCGAGGATCGGCGTGGTGAGATCGAGCGATCCGTCGCTCTGATTGACATTTGCCTTATACAGGGTACCGGTATGGGGGGCACACATCTG
>DATBXI010000376.1:0-6031 GCA_036514355.1 Desulfuromonadaceae bacterium | reverse complement strand
AGTTCCAGCACGGCGCTGCCGAAGCCCCCCTGGAGGGCGTTCTCCTCGATGGTGACGATCCGGCCGTACTTCCGGGCCAGTTCCAGGATCAGCGTTTCATCCAGCGGCTTGACAAACCGGGCGTTGACCACGGACAGGCGGATGCCGTGCTCCGCTTCCAGCCCTGTTGCCGCTTCCACAGCCGGGTAGACCATGGTGCCCAAGGCCAGCAGCACGCCGTCCGGCCCCTCGCGGAGCAGTTCGGCCTGACCGATGGGGATGGGCTTGAAGGCCTGATCCAGTGCAATGCCGTAGCCGTTGCCGCGCGGGTAACGCACCACCGCCGGCCGTCCCAGTTCGACGGCGGCGGCCATCATGTGCTGCAGCTCGTTCTCGTCCTTGGGCGCCATCAGGGTCATGTTGGGCAGGTGCCGCAGGTAGGAGAGATCAAAGGCGCCGTGGTGGGTCGGACCGTCGCTTCCCACCACGCCGCTCCGGTCCAGGGCAAAGGTCACCCCCAGGTTCTGCAGGCAGACGTCGTGGAAGACCTGGTCATAGGCGCGCTGGAGGAAGGAGGAATAGACGGCGAACACCGGCCGCATGCCGTCGGCGGCCAGGCCGGCGGCAAAGGTGACTGCGTGCTGTTCGGCAATGCCCACGTCGAAGAAGCGCTCGGGAAATTCCTTGGCAAACCCGGTCAGGCCGGTGCCGTCGGGCATGGCGGCGGTGATGGCCACGATGCGCTCGTCCTCGGCCGCCAGCTTGCAGAGCGTGGAGCCGCAGATGGCGGTGTAGGAGGCCGCCCCACCCTTTCCTTTCAGCACCTTGCCGGTCTCGATCTCGAACGGCCCCACCCCGTGGAACAGGGAGGGGTTCGTCTCGGCCGGCGCATACCCCTTCCCCTTTTTGGTCAGGACATGGATCAGCACCGCATCGTCGAACTTCTTGACGTTCTCCAGGGTCTCCAGCAGCGCCGGCAGATCATGGCCGTCAATGGGGCCGATATACTCGAAGCCAAAGGCCTCGAACAGCATGCCGGGGGTGAAGAGTCCCTTTAACGACTCCTCCATCTTGCGCGCCACGTGCAGCATTCCCTTGCCCACGCCGTCCATACGCCCCAGGAACGACTCCACGTCCTTCTTGATGCGGTGCACGAACTCGCTGGAGGCGGTGCGGCTGAGAAAGGTGGACAGGGCGCCCACGTTCTCGGCGATGGACATCTCGTTGTCGTTCAGGATAACGATCAAGTCCTTGTTCAGGTGCCCGGCCTGGTTCATCCCCTCGTAGGCGATGCCGCCGGTCATGGAGCCGTCGCCGATAACCGCCACCACCTTGTTCGTGCGCTTGTCCAGGTCGCGGGCCGCGGCAAAGCCGGTGGCCGCCGAGATGGAAGTGGACGAGTGCCCCACATCGAAGGCGTCGTGGGGCGATTCGGCCCGCTTGGGGAAACCGCTGATGCCGTCCAGGGTCCGCAGGGTGGCGAAACGGTCCCTCCGGCCGGTCAGGATCTTGTGGGCATAGGCCTGGTGTCCCACGTCCCACACAATCTTGTCGGTCGGGGTGGTGAACACCCGGTGCAGGGCAATGGTCAGCTCCACCACCCCCAGGGACGGGGCAAGGTGGCCGCCGTTTTTCGCACAGGTCTCGATGATGAGCTTGCGCAGTTCGGCAGCAACCGCCGGGAGCTGGGACGCCGGGAGTTTTTTCAGGTCTTCGGGGGAGTTAATGGTCTCAAGAATAGCCATAGAAAAGGATCCTTACCTAAAAAAAGCGTTACCACGGAGGAACATCAGAGGAACACATCAAGAAAACCGGGAGGAACAAGATAAACAGGATTAATGCGTTAGGGTTATTTTTTAGTGTTATCCCGTTTATCCTGTTTATCCCTGTGCAAATGGTTTTGCAGTTCCTCAGTGTACCTCCGTGTCCTCTGTGGTAAATGCTTTGGGATTAATGGTGAACGCTTCGCGTTTAATTTTTACGACTGACAATGTACCGGGCGATCTCCCGCAGGGGATCAGCCTCGGGGCCGAAGATCTCCAGAGCGGCCATGGCCTCGTCCATCATGGCCTGGGCCTCCTGCTTGGCCGCCGCCAGGCCCATCACTGCCGGGTAGGTGGCCTTGCCCCGGGCCTCGTCCGAGCCCGCATCCTTGCCGATCTCTTCGGTGGTGCCCTCGATGTCCAGGATGTCGTCGGCGATCTGGAACGCCAAACCGGCCGCTTCGCCATACCGTTTGACGGCGGCCAGCTTCCGCTCGTCTGCCCCGCCGAGGAGCGCCCCGGCCACCACCGATGCCTTGATCAGGGCGCCGGTCTTGTGGGTGTGGATGTACTGCACCGTGGGCAGGTCCATATCCGCCTTGCCCTCGCTCTCCATGTCCACCACCTGCCCCCCCACCATGCCGTAGGAACCGGCGCAGGTGGCGATCTCATGGATCACCCCCAGCCGAGCAGCCGGCGGCACGTTGTGGGCAACGCGCGGGTCGCTGATCAGCTTGAACGCCTCGGTCAGCAGGGCATCGCCGGCCAGGATGGCCACCGCCTCGCCGAACACCTTGTGGTTGGTGGGGTTGCCGCGCCGGAAATCGTCGTCGTCCATGGCCGGGAGGTCGTCGTGGATCAGGGAATAGGTGTGGATCATCTCCATGGCGCAGGCCGCCGGAATGGCAACCTCCGTGTCGCCCCCCACGGCCTGGCAGGCGGCCAGCATCAGGATCGGCCTGACCCGCTTGCCGCCGGCAAAGACCGAGTAGCGCATGGCCTTGTGCAGGCTGTGGGGCAGCTCCGTCTCGGCGGGCAGAAACCGGTCCAGGGCCTTGTCCACCCGTGTGCACTGTTCTTTGAGATATGCCTTTAGGTCCATGAATGTATCCTCTTTCTCCGTCCTCTGTGAACTGTGGCAGAGACAGGTTAGTTGTCTTCCGGCTCGAACGGCTCGCGTGTAAAGCTGCCGTCCTTCTGTTTCAGCAGCACCTCCACCCTCCGCTCGGCCTCGTCCAGCTTTTTCGAACAGAAGGCGGCATGCCTGACCCCCTCCTCGAAGGCCTTGAGGGAATCCTCCAGGGAGAGGGAGCCCCCCTCCAGGCGACGCACCACCTCTTCCAGCTTTTTCAGCGCAGTCTCGAATTTTTCGGTTGCCATGGCGTCCTCAAAAATAGGTATTTATACTAGATATGCCGTCCCTGGTCAAGTTTTCGCCTCCCCGACCCGTTCCACCCGGCACTCCGCCGTGCCCTGGTGGAAACGGAGCCCCAGCCGGTCGCCCACGTTCAGGCGGGCGCTGTCGGTCACTACCCTGTCATCGGCCATGCGGGTGGCGATGGCGTATCCGCGCGAGAGGGTGGCAAGCGGGGAGAGCACGTCCAGCCGGGCGGCGTCCGCAGCGAAGCGCTGTTTCAGGGCGTCCAGCCGTGAGGTCAGGCTGTGCTCGGCCCGTGAGAGCAGCACGTGCAGGTGCTGCCGCGTATCAACCACGGCCAGCATCGGATTATTGAACAAAAACGATTGGTGCAGCCGATAAAAAAGTTCGCTGCGGCGCTTGACGGTATGTTCCAGCCCCCGTTCGAGCCGCTCCGTCAGGTCGTCCACCCGCTGGGACAGGTGCCCGAGCATGGTGCTGGGGTCGTGCAGGGCCCGGCGCAGGGAGTCGAGCCGCGCCTCCAGCGTCCTGATGCGCGTCTCCATGTTCAGACGCAGGCGGTGTCCCAGCGCCTCCACCTGGCCGCGCAGTTCATCGGTGCTGGCGATGACCAACTCCGCAGCTGCCGATGGGGTCGGGGCACGCAGGTCCGCGGCAAAATCGCAGATGGTCCAGTCGGTCTCGTGCCCCACGGCGGAGATTATGGGGATACGGGAGCGGTGCACGGCCCGGGCCACCCGTTCCTCGTTGAAGGCCCACAGATCTTCCAGCGATCCGCCTCCCCGTCCCACGATCAGCACGTCCGCCAGCCCCAGCCGGTTCATGTCCTCAATCGCCCGGGCAATCTCCAGGCCCGCCCCCTCCCCCTGGACCCGCACGGGGTACAGCAGGATCTCCAGCGAGGCGAAGCGCCGCTTGAGCACGTTGAGGATGTCGTGGATGGCCGCGCCCGTGGGGGAGGTGATTACCCCCAGGCGGCGGGGAAAGCGTGGCATGGGGCGCTTGCGGGCCTCGTCGAACAGCCCCTCCTGCGCCAGGCGCTCCTTGAGCTGCATGAAGGCGGCCTGGAGCGCCCCCACACCGGCCGGTTCCATGTATTCGCAAATGAGCTGGTATTCGCCCCGCTGGTCATAGACCGAGATGCGCCCCCGGACGATCAGCCCCATGCCGTCGGCGGGGCGGAATTTCAGGTTCCGGACGGCGCTCTTGAACATGACGCAGCGCAACTGGGCACCCGCGTCCTTGAGGGTCAGGTACATGTGCCCGGACGAGGGAAACGACAGATTGGAGACCTCCCCTTCCACCCATACCTGTTCGAAATTCTCCTCCAGCACTCCGCGCAGCAGGGCGGTCAGGCGGCTGACGGTGAGGATCGTTTTTTCGCTGAAGATGTTCATGGCGCCACCCTAGCATACCCTCCGAAAGGGTGTCAAACCGGTTGACCCCCATGGGCAAATTGACTAGTATGAGAACCCAAACGGCCCGGGCCGGAATTTTTCAAGAACGGCAGACATACGGAATGCAGCAGTTTCCCTACATCATCACCATCTCCTCCGAAAAGGGAGGGGTCGGCAAAACCACCCTGGCCAGCAACCTGGCCATCTACCTGAAGGCCATGCGGGAGGACCTGCCGGTCACCATCCTCTCCTTCGACAACCACTTCACCATAGACCGCATGTTCGAACTGAAGGGCCAGAAACTCGGGGGCACCGTCCACGAGATGCTGCTGGGCGAACCGATGGGGACGCTGGTGCATACCGGGCAGTACGGCGTGGGCTATATCCCCTCCTCCACCGAGCTGGGGGACATCCACGAGCGCTTCAAAGGGCCCATGACCCTGGCGCGCCTCCTGGCCGAATCGGGGCTCGGGGGCATCGTCATCATCGATACCCGCCCGGACCTGAACATCCTGACCCAGAATGCCCTGTACGCCGCCGACCAGGTGCTGATCCCGGTCAAGGACATGCCCAGCCTGGAGAACTGCAAGAACATCTTCGCCCTGTTCGAACAGCGCGGCATGGACAAGCGGTCCCTGTCCCTGATCCCCTGCCTGGTGGACGAGCGCATCAAGTTCGACGGCATGTTCAAGGACCAGAAGACCCTGCTCAGGGCGTTTGCCGCCAACCGGGGCTACAGCTGCATGGATACGTTCATCGCCAAGAGCCCCAAGGTGGAAAGCCTCAACACCAACCCTGACGGCAAGATCTATCCGATCCTGACCCATGCCCGCGGCACCGAGGTGCACAACCAGTTCAGCGAGATCGCGCGGGACGTGCTCAGGAACATGGACGCCACTCCGGAACCCCGCTCCCTGCTCTATGCCCGCTGGCTGGCCGAAAAAGAGGAACACAAGAAGCAGGCCTTCCTGGCGCGGTTGGAGGGGCTGGCGGAGCGCTGCCCGATCTGCGGCATGCCGCTGGCTGAACGCCCCGAGGGGCGCGGATTCTACTACGAGACCTCGGACCGGGCGCGGCGCGGCTTCCTGCACACGGACTGCTTTGCCGACATGCTTTGCGTAACGCTGTACGGCATGACCAGCACATCGCAGGCCTACAGTGCCGCCCGCATGGTCGTGGCGGAAAAGGCGGGAACGCTGGTGACCCTGCTCTGTCCCAGGGGCGCAAACGGGTCATACCATGTGGACTTCAGGCAATTCGACCACGCGGGGCAGCAACTCTTCCACAAGGAGCTGTCATTGTCCGGTTTTTCCGAGGGGGCATTCGACGGGGTCAACGACCGGCTCTTCCTGCTCTTGAACGAGGCCCTGTCGGGGTATGAGGGGAAACCGCGCGAGGGGGTCTGGCTGGCCGTACATCCCGTGGACGCCGACCATCCCGAGTCGATCCTGGGCGAAGACCGCTACCGGGCCCTTCATCAAACACAGACCCGGATCGGCGCGGCCATCCCCGCC